>MGRI01000115.1:5726-6896 GCA_001798105.1 Deltaproteobacteria bacterium RIFCSPHIGHO2_02_FULL_40_11 | reverse complement strand
TGTTGGCGACACAGCGGGCATGGGCGCAGATATTTTTGAATCGTACGTGGGAAGTGTGATTGCAACCATTGCCATTGGTGCAACATCTGCTGCATATGCAGCGAGCCGAGAAGCAGCGATGATTTTACCTTTAATGGTTATTTCGTTGGGACTTTTTGCTTCTCTCATTGGAATTTTTTCCATGCAGTTTTTTAAAAAATTAAACCCCGCAGACGCGCTGCGATATTCGCCCATGCTTTCTGCTTTAATTTTATTTGTGGGCACTTATTTTATTGTTCAAAAATTGGGGTTCCAAGTGGTTTTAGAAAATGGAAGAGTCATGTCTCCGCTTGGCCCGTTTTGGGCGATTTTGGTAGGATCGATTGCAGGGGTTGCCATTGGATACATTACAGAAATTTATACTTCCGGAAAACCCATCTTTAAAATTGCAGATGCTTCTAAAACAGGACCTGCCACAAACATTATTACAGGCTTAGCAGTCGGGATGGAAAGTACCGTTTTTCCAGTGATCATTTTATGTGGTGCCATTTTTATTTCCTATTGGACGGCTGGGCTTTACGGCATTGGGATTGCCGCAGTGGGCATGCTGGCAACGGTTGGCATTACAATGACAGTAGATGCCTACGGCCCTATTGCAGATAATGCAGGCGGCATTAGTGAAATGAGTGGCTTGGGACCTGAAACCCGAAAAATTACAGATGGCTTAGATTCACTTGGAAATACCACAGCTGCCATTGGAAAAGGATTTGCCATTGGATCTGCCGCACTCACGGCCCTTGCGCTTTTTAGTGCCTATGGCAAAGCGGTTGGGCTACAAAGCATTGATCTTACAAACCCATTGGTTGTGATTGGATTATTTTTAGGCGCCATGCTCCCATTTTTTATTGGAGCACTTACGATGGAAGCCGTCGGGCAAGCCGCGTTTGCCATGGTGGAAGAAGTCAGACGACAGTTTCGAGAAATTCCAGGACTGATGGAAGGGAAAGCCAAACCCGATTCTGCCAGATGCGTCGAAATTAGCACTTCTGCATCCCTTAAAAAAATGATTTTACCGGGACTCACCGCGGTCAGCATGCCTGTTTTGGTAGGCTTCCTGATCGGCCCAGAAGCGTTGGGTGGACTTTTAGCAGGGGCAACCTCTTCTGGCGTACTCTTGGCACTTCTCATGGC
>MGRI01000115.1:2646-5719 GCA_001798105.1 Deltaproteobacteria bacterium RIFCSPHIGHO2_02_FULL_40_11 | reverse complement strand
AAAGGACACCATGGCGGAAAAGGTTCCGATACCCATAAAGCAGCTGTCGTAGGTGACACCGTGGGCGATCCTTTTAAAGATACCTCCGGCCCCTCGCTCAATATTTTAATTAAGCTTATGGCCATTGTGTCTTTGGTGATTGCACCGTTACTTTAGCAAAGTTCTGTCATCCTGAGCGAAGCGAAGGATCTCGACAATAAAAATGAGATTCTTCGGGCTAACGCCCTCAGAATGACGGAATCACCAAACTTACTCTAATTATTTAAGGCCTGCCTCCGATAAGTCCTAAAAGGAGGTAAGCACACATGCAACGAAATAAAATATTTATTGGTATTTTGGCGATCTTTGTTGTTTATTTTTTAGCCAAGCACACAACCCTTTTCTTTGTAAAAAATACGATTGAAAAAGAATTTACAAAAATTACGGGGTTAGAGCTTCAATTGGGCAGGATTTCTTATTCTTTGCTCACATTTTCTGGAAGTGCAAGCCATATTGTTTTAAAGGACAACGATCGGCCTCTTTTTTCGCTTCAAAAAGCAAAGCTTAATTTAAGCTTACTTCCTCTTTTGTCTCAAAAAATTAAGATTCAAAGTATCACCGTCAAACGCCCCCAAGTCATGCTGTATAAAAAAGGGGAGTATTTTAACTACGCAAAACTCATTGCCCCGATGCAAGAAACATCAAGCCCGCGCCCGAGAAAAACTGCATCTCAAAAAAAAGAGGCCTTTGTTTTTCCTTTTAAAATTGAAATCAATAAAATTCGCGTTAAAGATTTTATGCTCTCTTATGTCGAAAAATTTAAATCTGAAGAATTTAATTACGCCATTACTCAGGGGAATTTAACCGTAACCCATCTTGGCTACCCCCATATGGAAAATGCCCAAGTCGAACTTTCCATGCTCTTTCCCCAAAAAACAAAAGCTACGTTTCAAGGTACTGCCAGTTTTACGGCTCAAAAAGATTTAAAATTTAATGGCGCATTGAATATGAAAAACCTAGATCTCTCACGGTTTAAGATTTTTATGCTGGAACACTATGGTATTGCACTGGACAGTGGAAGCTCTACTGTTACATCAGAAATATCGCTTCGAAACACCAAGTTTTTTACAAAAAATAAAGTCAGCGTTTCAAACTTAGATTTTACATCTGGAGGTTCTATCGGTGGAACGGTACTCACACAACTGACAAAACCCCTCCTTGCAGCGCAAAAAATTACAGATCAAAAAACCATGAATTTTGAGTTTACGATGAATGGAGATATTGCAGACAAAAATTTAAACTATATTGATCTCATGGGAAATGCCGTTGCATCTGGATTTTATAAACAAATTTCAAACACAGGCGAAGATGTGCTGAAACAAATAGAAGATCTTTTGCCTTCTTTTTAAGCTTTCTGCGCAATGCAAATTAAAACATCCCCACGATGGGTTTGCGTTCCAATCTGAAGCTTTTCTTGTAAGAAGAGTCTTTGAGATTCAGAGGCATGTTCTAACTCATACGTATAATTATTGTTCTCCGTTAGAATAAAATGGTTTTTTTCAAAACCACTTTGAGAAAGCATCCATTTTAAAGAAGCAGGGGTGAATTGCCATAAATGCCGACACGGATCTAAAAGCCCCCACTTTTCTTTAAGCACATCGGCCATCACACTCTCAAAATTTGGGACATCTAAATAAAGAATGCCGCCTTTTTTAAGTCTCCGGTGCAGTGTTTTTAAGACCTGAATTGGATTTTCAATGTGTTCTAAGGTTTGGCTTAACGTAAAAATATCAATAGAGTCATCTTGAAAGGCTTGGTCGAGCATATCCCCTTTCAGAAGATCTACATTCAATAATTCTTTGGCCTTTTGAATCGCATAGGCGTTGAGTTCAACCCCAGTTGCATTCTGAAATCCACTCTTTTGAGCTTCATGAACCAATACGCCAATCGAGGCACCTAAATCAATAAATCGACCTTCTGTTTTAAATTGTTTAATTCTTTCAAGAATCGCTTTTGCATACGTTCGAATTGAATCAATATCATTCACGCGACTTTCAACATCTTTTTTTTCTTGGTAATAAATGGACGAAGCTGAAGATTCATATGGCCTGGGATAGGTTTGATTTAAACCACAGGCTTCGCATTTTACAATCCAAAATTTAAACTTTTTCGGGCGCTCGCCTTCAATTTTTTTCTTATGTTTTCCTGAAAGAACTTTTTGAAACTGATTGGTCACACCACACGCACACTTCATTTGAAAAGAAGGCGTTTTCCAAAATCTAATCAAGCTTTCCAACATTACGGTTTATACAAATAGGTTTTGATTCGCGTAAAGCTCCATTGAGCTTGAATGTCTTGAAACTCAGATCCATCCAATTCGGCATAGGGTTTAAACATCCCTTCTATGGGACTTTGATTGGATGCTTTAGGTAAGACAACACTCCCACCTCGAAAAAGGGTAATGCGATTGGCGGGCATTTTCCCAAATTCTTCTTGGATGTCCATGGGAATCCATTGTTCGTCATTTTGAATCATCGCCCAACATGTGGGCTCTTCAAGTGATCCTCTCAACTTCTGTGTCAAACGAAAGCCAAAAAATAGCTTCCCTTTAAAATTTTTGTATCTATGCGCACACTCTTGAGAGGCCTCTTTTTGAGGTGCAGGAAGCTTCTTGTAAATCTCATAAAATTGCTTCCCTTCTGTGTCCGAGAAAATGGAATGGGGAAATATTGTAAGGCGATAATGAAAGGCCATTTTTAAAGGCCGTTTTAAGGTTGGCTGTTTAAAATATAAAAACCTATTTTGATGCGTTTCTTCTTGAATCACCTCACCTGGCCAGGGGGATTGTACTGAAAAGCGGGTTACTTTCTGAAAAGACGTGTCAATCGGAAAAGGCACCCAAAGTTTGAATTCTTTTGAGTCATCTTCAAAAGCCGGAATGGAAACTTCGTAACGAAAGTAAATATCTGCCGCCTTGTCCATGGGAAACACCGTTTGAGAAAATGCAGGGTTTAGCATTGCAGCCATGAAGAAAACAAGAATAACGGTTTGGATTCGGAATTGATTGAGCGTAAGTAAAGCGCAGGAGGCGCTG
>MGRI01000115.1:0-2639 GCA_001798105.1 Deltaproteobacteria bacterium RIFCSPHIGHO2_02_FULL_40_11 | reverse complement strand
AGACACGCCGCCTCCGAGCCATGAAGCGAAACAATTCCGAATTCAAAACTTTAAATAATATTTTCTTTTGGCTCAAAATAAAACCTCCAGGGTTTGTGCTGCCACTCACCCGCATATCCAATACCAATGCGCTTTCCTGTCCGAATTTCTTTTTTAGAAACTTTGTATCCTTCATCTTCAAACCAAAGCCCGGTTTTGGGTTCGGCGAACGTGCCATTCAATGTTTTATCAATTTTTAAAAACTTTGTCAGCTTTCCTGGGCCATTATAATGTTTCTTTTCAGTCCAAAAACCTCGAATGAGAATGGCAGCCGGAAATTCTTTTTTTTCTGTAACAATGTTGAGCATCCAATACATCCCGTAACATAAGTATACATACCAATATCCGCCCGGTTCAAACATTATTTTGGTTCTGGGGGTTTTGCCTTTGGCTGCATGACAGGCTTTATCTTCCATCCCCACATAAGCTTCCACTTCAGTGACAAGGCCTGAGGAAATCTTTTTACCAAACTTTCGAACCAAGGTTTTGCCTAGAAGTTCAGGTGCAATTTTTAAAGTTGGTTGATGAAAAAAGTCTTGCGTTAAAATCATCTGTACGCAGAAATTCCGGTGACGGCTTCTCCCACAACCAAAGAGTGAATATCATGGGTTCCTTCATACGTTTTCACAGCTTCCAAATTACACATATGACGCCCCACATGGTAATCATACGTTGTACCATTGGCACCCAACATGTCTCTTGACATGCGCGCAATTTCTAACGCCATCCACACGTTATTCTTTTTTGCTAAAGAAATTTGATAATGTTTCATCTGGCCTGTTTCTTTGAGTTTCGCCAAACGCCAAGCCAAAAGCTGTGCTTTTGTAATTTCTTGAACCATCCAAGAAAGTTTGTCTTGAATCAATTGTTTGGACGCAAGGGGTTTTCCAAATTGCTCTCTGTCTTTGGTATATTCCAATGCTTGTTGATAACAGCTTTGTGCAGCACCAATGGCGCCCCATGAAATGCCGTATCTTGCTTGATTTAAACACATTAAAGCAGATTTTAACCCTTCTGTTTTGGGTAAAATATTTTCTTTGGGAATTTTACAATCGGAAAGAATGACTTCTCCCGTACAAGAAGCTCTCAAGGCAAATTTTTGTTTGATGTCTTCTGTTTTTACGCCTGGGCGATTGGTTTCAACCAAAAATCCGCGAACCCCCTCTTCTGTCTTTGCCCAAATCACGCAAACGTCTGCGATCGTCGCATTGGTGATCCAGTATTTTGAACCATTTAAGATATAATGATCGCCCTCTTTTTTAGCTGTGGTTTTCATCCCCCCAGGATTGGATCCAGAAGTGGGTTCTGTGAGACCAAAACATCCAATTTTTTTACCCTGTTGCAGCCCGGGCAGCCATTTTTCTTTTTGTGCATCAGACCCAAATGCATAAATAGGGTACATGACCAACGCCCCTTGAACCGAAACAAAGCTTCTCAAACCACTGTCTCCGGCTTCGAGTTCTTGTAAAATGAGTCCATAGGCCGTTGGCCCCAATCCTGCGCATCCATACCCTTCTAAGTTTGCACCCAATAATCCGAGATCAGCCATTTTTGAAATTAAATGACGCGGGAATTCAGCTTTCTCATACCAGGTGGCAATATTGGGGATGACTTCTTTTTGAATGAAGTCTCGAACCGTTTTTTGAATCATCTTTTCTTCGTCTGTAAAGAACTCTGCTACGTTATAAAAGTCTAATGACATCGAACCTCCTTAACTGGAGTCAGATCCATTAGCACAAATAATATGCAAAGGGGTCTGACCCGGATGCTACTTTTCATACCAAAACCAATAGATAATTCCAAGAATCAACGCAATCCCAAAAATATTCACTAAAATCGTACTCATTCTTCCCACTTTAAAAATTGAAGTCTGGAACTATTCAAAACCACCGTCAGTGAGCTGAGTGCCATGGCAGCGCCTGCCACCACAGGATTTAAAAGGCCCGCTGCTGCGATGGGAATACCTAAAACATTATACATAAATGCGCCAAATAGGTTTTGTTTAATATTTTGAACCGTTTTTTGAGAAATCAAAATGGCTTGAAACACGCCTTCTAAATTTCCGCCCATTAAAACCAAATCGCCGCTTTCAAGCGCAATATCAGAGCCTGCTCCCATGGCCATGCCCACATGGGCTTTTGAAAGTGCTGGCGCGTCATTGATGCCATCTCCAACCATTGCCACTACTTCTCCATTTTCTTGCATGTGTGAAATAATACTTTCTTTTTCTTCCGGTAAAACCTCACTAAAAACTTGATCAATCCCGAGTTGAGCCGCAATGGCATGCGCCGTTTCGGATTTATCCCCTGTCATCATTGCAACTTTTAAATTTAAATCTTTTAGTTTTTCAATGACAGCGGCGGCATTTTCTTTCAGGGGATCAGAAATCAATAAAACCCCCACGATATTTTGTTCAATCGCAACATACACGGGCGTAAATCCTGCCATCGCTTTTTGCTTTGCTTTTTCTTTGACGCTCCCCAAACGAATCTTTAAATTTTCCATCAGCGCTTCATTTCCCAAAACAATGTTTTTGGTGTCAATTTCAGCCTGAACCCCTAACCCAGATAAGGCTTTAAAATTTTTAACCTCTAAAAGTT
>MGRI01000114.1:13144-17905 GCA_001798105.1 Deltaproteobacteria bacterium RIFCSPHIGHO2_02_FULL_40_11 | reverse complement strand
TTCCATAAATGGCGATTTTTCTTTCAGGGCCTGCCCCTATATCAGCCCACGACCGGTATCGAACCGGTCACCTCTTCCTTACCAAGGAAGTGCTCTACCATCTGAGCTACGTGGGCAAATCGAAGCCAGACCTCCAAACTCCTAAAAAACCATGGAGCGGGAGACGAGGTTCGAACCCGCGACCCTCAGCTTGGAAGGCTGATGCTCTACCAACTGAGCTACTCCCGCAAAAACTTTTGCTATCATATGGAGAGAGGAGGATTCGAACCTCCGAAGGCTTGCGCCGTCAGATTTACAGTCTGATCCCTTTGGCCTCTCGGGCATCTCTCCAAAACTTATCTTCAAGATCTTTCAAAGCTGGCGATGGGACTCGAACCCGCGACCTGCTGATTACAAATCAGCTGCTCTACCAACTGAGCTACGCCAGCACATGCGCCATCAATGACATTTCAAAGAACTTGAAGATACAGCTGTCCACAGATATAAATCTTGGGTAAGTTATTCATTTGAACCTTAAAAATCAAGAGGTTTCTTGTCGATGCGCAAACTCAAAAAGCCCAATAGATCCCGCAACAGATGCATTTAATGACTCCAACGCACTCGACATTGGAATGCGAACAATTTCATCACAACTTTGTGCAACATTTTGATTGAATCCTTCCTCTTCACTTCCAATAACCATTGCAACTTTTGCAGGAACAGACACCTCATAAATAGACCGATCCCCTTTCATGTCTAACCCAAAACATTTTACCTGCCATTTGTTCAATAAACTCAGCAAATAACGAATATTGGCTACGCGACACAACGCAAGATGCTCAATACCGCCCGCAGCAACTTTATAAACCGTCGGGCTAAGCTGTGCGGCCCCTTGTTTTGGAAAACAAACAACATCTACACCACAACAAGCAGCCGATCTTAAAAGGGCCCCCACATTATGAGGATCTGCCAAATGATCTAAAACTAAAATAAAGATTTTATTTTTTGTTTGAATCAACGTCTCCAGCTCCGAAAGAGAAATATAATTTTTCGAACGCGTTTCAATCGCAACACCTTGATGTGTTAAATTCCCCACATCTCCTTTCGTTCTTTGTGAAATCCATTTTTCAAATGAACGTCTGTTTTTTATTTCAATGGGGCACCTTTTTTGCTTTGCAATTTCAATGACATTTTTAAGTTTTTTACTTTGACGATCTTCCATCACAACCACCTGATAAACATCTTGCGGCCGAACACTCAGCGCTTCAAAAACGGCATGTGTACCAAAAATGATCTGATTCATTGGGTATGTTTCTCAATCAATTCTGTAAGTTGCTGTATGGGATCTGAAGCCTGAAAAATAGAGCGCCCTAAAACCAAATAATCGATCTTTGCATCCAAGGCCTCTTGAACTGTTGCTTTGGAAGCTTGATCATCATTTTTGACAACAGAATCTTGCCATCGAATTCCAGGCGAAACAATAACAAAGTTCTGCCCAAGTTTCTTTTTCACATTTTTTCCTTCTTGAACGGATGCCACAACCCCATCTAACCCACACTGATTGGCAAGTTCGGCATAAGACAAAACCAACTCTTTTTGACTTTTTTGAAATCCAAGTTCACCTAAATCTTTTTCATTCAAGCTGGTTAACACCGTAACCCCCAATAAAATGGGATGATACTGAGACTTTTGAATCCCCTGATAGGCGGCCTCAAGCATCTTCCGCCCTCCTAAAACATGAACATTCAACATAAAAATATTAAGCTTTGAAGCCTGTAAAACAGCCTGATACACCGTATTGGGAATATCATGAAATTTTAAATCCAAAAAAACTTCTCCTCCTTTTTTTTGGATTTTTTCTACAATGGACGGCCCACACGCTGTAAAAAGTTCTTTTCCAACCTTAAATTTTGAAACATAAGGTAAGCACTGCTCCACCCAATCAAGGACGGTCTTCTCTTGATTAAAATCAAGCGCTAGAATGAGTTTTTTTGAAAAGTTCATCTCTTAATTTTATAATTTCCAGGAGGGCCTGATCTAATGAAACTTCTTTTTCTTCTTTTTCATGACGCAATTTAATCCCAATTGTATGATTTGCAAGTCCCCGGCTACCCACCGTAACCCGAATCGGAATTCCCATTAAATCAATATCTTTAAATTTCACGCCCGCTCGATCGTCTTTATCATGAAAAATAACTTCAATATTTTGATCCAAAAGCTTTTGATACAACTCAAAAGCACATTGAGAAACATTTTCATCATTCATATTTAAAGGCGCCAGCGCCACTTCAAATGGCGCAATGGAAATCGGCCAAATAATGCCGTTTTCATCATGATTTTGTTCAATCGCAGAAGCCATCGTTCGCCCCACACCAATCCCATAACATCCCATTTCAAAATAAGTGGGTTTTCCAGAGGGATCTAAAAACGTAGCCTTCATGGATTTAGAGTATTTGTCGCCAAGATAAAAAATATGGCCTACTTCAATCCCGCGATGAGAAGAAAGCGGAGATTTCCCACAACGACCGCATACATCACCCGCCTTTACCAGCTTAATGTCACAAAACATCGTTACTTTAAAATCAATCCCTTGATTTACATGTGTAAAATGATGTTCAAGTTCGTTTGCACCACACACGGCATCTTCCATTTGAGCAATATCCCAATCTGCATAAATCTCGCCTTCAAATCCAATGGGCCCCGTCGATCCAGGAGGTGCGCCAACAGCTTTGATGACATCTGCTTCTGTAGCCAACATTAAGGAAGCACAATTTAAAACTTGCTGCAATTTTGATTCATTGATTTGACGATCCCCTTTTACTAAAACACAAACGGTTTTATCATAGGCTTTGTAAAAAAGCGTCTTATAATGTTTTGGTTCAGGAATTTTTAAAAATGAGGCCCCGTCTTTGACAGATCTTACACCAGGCGTATGCACTTTTTTCTTTCGACTCTTAAAATTAAATTTCTGAATCTCCTCGGAAAAAAGCGTTTCGGCCTTTTCTACATTAGCCGCATACGTACAACTGGGGCATGACAAAATTTCATCTTCCCCCGAATTTGCTAAAACTTGAAACTCTTGAGAAAGAGACCCCCCAATATTTCCAGTTTGTGCCTCAACAGCACGAAAACCCAACCCACACCTTTGAAAAATACGTGTATATGATTGAAACATGTTTTCATAAGATTCTTTGGCTGCTTTTGAAGTGGCATCAAAACTATAAGCATCTTTCATTAAAAATTCTCTGGAACGCATGAGCCCAAAGCGCGGTCGAATTTCATCACGAAATTTTGTTTGAATTTGATATAAATTAACTGGTAATTGCTTATAGGATTGCAAGTGATGACTCGCAATTTGTGTAATCACTTCTTCATGTGTAGGGCCCAAACAAAACCATCTTTGATTGCGATCTTTAAAGCGCACCATCAAATGCCCCATTTGATCCCACCTGCCACTTTCTTCCCAAATTTCTTTAGGCTGCATGACTGGCATATGAAGTTCGATTGCCCCTGCGCGGTTCATCTCTTCTCGAACAATATTTTCAATTTTTCGTAAAACACGATACCCCAATGGCAAATATGTAAAAACACCTGAAGACAGTTTTTTGATCATTCCTGAACGTAGCATCAGCTGATGTGAAATAACTTCAGCCTCTGACGGTGTATCTCTTAACATCGGCATTAAAAAAGTTGAAATTTTCACAAACGATCTTCCTTCTCCATTTTTTGAACCTGATGAATTAAGGTTTGAAAAAGCTCATCTTCTTTCACTTTTCGCGCGGTCTTTCCATCTAAATATAAAAGCCCTTCTTTCTTCCCTCCGGCAATCCCAATATCTGCACCCTGTGCCTCTCCAGGACCATTGACCGCACACCCCATCACAGCAACTTTTAGCGGTTTTTTGATATGCCCCAAAGCGGCCTCAACGCGATTGGCAAGTTGAACCACATCGATTTCCGCCCGCGCACATGAAGGACAAGCAATAATATCAACCCCAAACGTTCGGAGTCCTAAAGACTTTAGGATCTCTCTCCCGACTTTCACCTCTTCTGTACACGGCGCTGTGAGTGATACGCGTATTGTATCTCCAATGCCATCTACCAAAAGGGCACCAAAAGCCACGGCTGTTTTAATTGTCCCCTGAAAAGCAGGTCCCGCTTCTGTCACCCCTAAGTGTAACGGATAATCTACCTCTTGAGAAAGCAAACGATAGCCTAAAACCGTATCTGTTGCGCTGGACGATTTCAAAGAAATTTTAAAATTTGTAAACTTTTCCTTTTCAAAAAACGAAACCCATCTCAAAGCACTTTCTACCAGAGCTTTCGGCTTTGGATAGCCGTATTTCTCTAAAAGATCTTTTTCTAAAGATCCTCCATTTACACCCAAACGAACCGCGACTCCTTTGTTTTTGGCTTTCTTTAAAATGGTTCTCACTTTTTCAAATGATCCAATATTTCCAGGATTAATACGAATACCTTGAACGCCAGCATCCATCGAAAGAAGTGCCATTTTTGGATTAAAATGAATATCTGCAATGAGTGGAATAGAAATTTTCTTTAAAATTTCAGGCAAGACTTTTGCAGAAGTTTCGTCCGGAACACTGACACGAATAATTTCACACCCTATTTTTTCCAATTCCAAAATTTCTGAAACTGTTTTTTGGATATCTCGAGTTGGAGACATTGCCATGCTTTGTACGGAAATTGGAGCTCCGCCGCCAATTTCAAGATTTCCAAGTACAATTTTTTTTCGACTTGCCATAGTTCTGTTCACATCTCTATA
>MGRI01000114.1:4724-13138 GCA_001798105.1 Deltaproteobacteria bacterium RIFCSPHIGHO2_02_FULL_40_11 | reverse complement strand
GTTTTTATTTTTCGATGCAAATTACTTCTTTCAATCCCAATTGCTTTTGCTGTTTTAGAAATATTGCCATCAAATTCCTGCAACTTCTTTAAAAGAAATTCTCTTTCGAAACGCGTTCGAGCGATTCGCAAGCTATCGTCCCCCCCTATACTTTCATTTTCATCCACATCAGACAATGAAATGTCAGACATTTGAATTTCTGAATCAGGTGACATAATGACAAGTCTTTCAATCATGTTTTTTAATTCACGGACATTCCCTGGAAAGGGATAGGCTTGAAGTCGCCCCAAAGCTTCTTTAGAAATTTGTTTCTTCTTTTTTCCATTTTCTTTTGAAAAAATATCTAAAAAATGAAGGACCATTTCTGGAATATCTTCTCTTCTTTCTCGAAGAGGAGGCACATGAATCGGAATAACATTTAAACGATAAAACAAATCTTCTCTGAATTTCCCTTTTTGTATTTCTGATTTTAAATCTTTGTTGGTTGCGCCAATCACACGAACGTCTACTTGAAAGGTATGTGTCCCGCCTACGTGTTCAAATTTTTGTTCTTGTAAAACCCGCAAAATCTTAGCTTGTGTCCTTAAACTCATATCCCCAATTTCATCCAAAAAGAGAGTTCCCCCGTCTGCAAGCTCAAACTTACCCTTGCGTGAGGAAGTCGCTCCCGTAAAAGCGCCTTTTTCATGCCCAAACAGTTCACTTTCAATCAATTCTTCAGGAATCGCAGCACAGTTGACTTCAATAAAAGGTTGATGTTGCCTGGAACTTTGCGCATGGATATTTCTTGCAACCAGTTCTTTGCCTGTTCCATTTTCACCTGTAATTAAAATCCAACTTTGACTCGGAGCGGCCAATTGAATTTGAGATAAAACCTTTTTCATCCCCGAACTTCGGCCCACCATTAAATATTTTTGATCTACTTTTTCACGTAAAATTTTATTTTCTTCTTTTAATTTTTGAATAGACAATACATTCCCAATTGAAATCAAAAGACGATCAATTGAAAGCGGCTTTTCAATAAAATCATAGGCGCCTAACTTTGTCGCACGCACCGCCGTTTCAATGGTTCCATGCCCTGACATCATTAAGACAGATATACTCTGATCCATTGTCTTTATTTTTTGAAGCACCTCTAACCCATCAAGGCCTGGCATCCAAATATCTAATAAAATAATATCAGGCCTATACTTTTGAAGAAAAGTCAAAGCTTCATCTCCACTGGAAGCCTCCGATATACGATATCCTTCATCCATTAAAAGCGATTTTAATGCATGTCGAATATTTTTCTCATCATCCACGATCAGGATATGACCATTTGTCATCCTTTAACTCCTCATTTATCTTAGCATGCATCCAGAGCTCCTCCTTAGGGTATACCGGCAATTCAATCACAAACTTAGATCCCTGGGGGGAATGATCCATCACACGCACAAAGCCTTGATGATCCGAAATAATTTTTCTCACAATTGCAAGACCAAGTCCAGTCCCTGTCTTTTTGGTTGAAAAGTTTGGTTCAAATAGGTGGGGCTTCATTTCTTTTGGAATACCACACCCTGTATCTTGCACTTCAATAACAACCCTATCGAATGCCTTCCGATAGGATAAAACAATACGAATACTTCCTTTTTGCTCAATAGCAGCAACCGCATTATCAATTAAATTAATAAAAACACGTTTTATTTGATCTCGATCCAATGCCAAAACAGGAATCTTATTTGTCATTTCAAATTCAAATTGTATATTTTGGTGCGCTTCTTGATAGAGAGAAATGGCCTCTTTAATAATAACCTGCAGACGGCACGGCCTTGGCACCGCTTCGGGTAGTTTTGCGAAATTTGAGAACTCATTCACCAGGTCTTTCAATTCATCTACTTGCGTAATAATCATCTTGGTACTTTCATCAAAAGTTTCATCTGCCATGGTAGGCAAATATTTTCGTCTTAAACGCTGCGCAGAGAGTTTAATGGGTGTGAGTGGATTTTTAATTTCATGCGCAATACGTCTTGCCACCTCACGCCAGGCGGCAACACGCTGAACCTTAATCAATTCTGTTAAATCATCTAAAACAATCACCATCCCCATATACTTTCCATCTTCATCACGCATGGTCGTAATACTTATAATGAGCGTCATCTCTTGACCTCGAATATTCATCTTTACGTGTCGATCTACCGTATGTTCTGAAACTTCAGGGGATCGTCTCAATGCTTCTTCTAAAAGAATTAAATACTTTTGAGGAAGTATACTCTGATAAGAAGCTCCCATATATTTATACGCCTTAATATCCAAAAGCGATTCTGCCGCAGCGTTAATCATTGTAACCAACCCATTGGAATCCACAGAAATAACGCCAGCTTTAATATTTTTTAAAATGGCCTCCATATACCGGCTACTTTCTGAAAGTTCTGTATTGGTTCGTTGCAACTCTGCATAAGCATGCGCCAACTTTTGGCTACTTTCTCTTAAATCTTTCGTCATATGATTAAAAGAGTGAATTAACATCGAAAGTTCATCTTTCCCTTGGGATTCAATCTGCACATTCAAGTTTCCTTGAGATACCTCTTGGGTCCCTTCAACAAGTTTTTGGATGGGCGTTGTCAGCTCTCGTGCCAAGTGAAATCCCAACCAAACAGCTGTAAAAATGATGAGCAATGTCATCAACAGTAAAATTGTAAAATAAATTGTTTTTAAAGAACGTTTAATGGGCTTAATTTCCCGATACTCATGAAATGTTTTTTCAATCGTTCCCACTTTTTCAACAATATGGGATGGTACGTAAGAACTAATCACCATGGCTGCAATAATTTTCCTCCGAGATGCATCATATAAAGGTAAAACACTTCGAATCAAATCTCCCTCTTTTAAATGTTGTACAAGAGAAGCCTGGCGTCCCAAAAAACCTTCTTTTAAAAATTGTTGCTCTAAAGGTGGAAAAGGTTGCTGACGAAAATCTGGATGAACGCTGGCAATCCCCATCCCTTCTAAATTTGAAAAAATTTCAATGCCGTCCAGCACAAATTTTTTCTGAAAGGATTGAATGGTTTTGGACAATGCCTTTTTTTGAGATCTTAAATATAAACGATTTCTGGAGAGCTCATCACTAATGAGATCTCCAAAATGAAAATTTTTTTCACGTAAACTTTGGTAATAGTTATTATTCACATCCAAAGCATTTTGAAGTGAATGGGTAAGTTGCACATTAAACCATTTTCCAAAGCTATTATTAATATAAAAAGCAGAAACGGTAAAAAGTAAAACAGCCGGGATCAATGTAAAACTTAAAAAAATGATGACCAGTTTTGTTTTAAGCTTATAGCCTAAAATCTTATTTTGCTTTTCCCAAATCAGCTTTACAACATTCCGGAAAACTAAAAAAATAAGAAGTCCAATGAGGATAATATTAACGTTAATGAGCACAAAAAAGAAAACACTGCTGATAAAGGGAAGTTTCTTACTAAATCCCACGAGCTGAAATTCGCAAAAAACCAAAACAGCCATGAGAAAGGCTAAAAACACAATAATAATGCGTTCACGCTTCCTTCGACTTGTTTCTGTAGTATGTAGTTGACTCATGATGGGCGTACTATTTTAAGTATCGGATGAATCGAGAGAAAGCAAGCGAAAGATTGCCTATAAATTAAGCGATTGTAGGCTGAATGAAACTTGGAATGAGCTCTTCTTGAAATTGCTCTTGACGCGTGAGATCCAAAACATAACCACATTTTTCTGTCATGAGTTTTCGCATGAGACGATAATGGAGTTCATGCCCGGCTTTATGGGTTACAAGATGTCCTAAAATACGCATGCCAGATAACGCCATATCCCCAAAGGCATCCAGTGCTTTATGTCTTACAAATTCATCTGGATATCTCAAACCTTCTGGATTCATGACCCCTTGGTCATCTAATACAATCGCTGAATCTAAAGAACCTCCAGCAATCAGTCCCTTTTGGCGAAGCATTTCAACATCTTTTAAATGCCCAAAGGTTCGAGCTTTTGCCAAACGTGTTACAAAACTCTTCGCATCGATTTTAATTTCACACTTTTGTTTGCCAATCACAGGATGCGCAAAATCAATCGAACATGTGAGTTTTGGTATTTTTTGACTTAAAAGATAACAATAACGATCGCCATCAATGACCGAAATGGGTTCCGTAACAACAAATATTTTTCGGTGTACAGATTGCTTATGGAGTCCTCTACGCTTGAATTGTTTCACAAAGGGATAGCTGCTCCCGTCCATAATTGGAATTTCTGGGCCCTCTACTTCAACCAAAGCATTATCAACCCCTAAACCCCAAAGTGCCGCCATCAAATGTTCAATCGTAGCAATGGTAACCCCATCTTTCCCGATGGTTGTTGATAGCGTAGTATCCACAATATATGAACTCAAGGCTGGAATACGAACACTCGGCTCTACATCAGTGCGCATAAAAACAATGCCATGATTTTCCAAAGCAGGCTTTACCGTTACCGTCACTTGACTTCCGGTATGTAATCCAACACCTTGAAAGTGAACCTGTTTTTTAAGCGTATTTTGCATCTGCATCATAAATTCCGTATTTTATAAAAGCAAAGATTGTGCCAAGAATAGCCACGAATCTGATATTTAAAATTTTCATGTAATATCAACTAGTTATAAAAAATAAAAGAAACCCCCTTTTAAATTTTTTTCAAAATGTGTTGCAAAAAAAACACAAATGTTGAAAAAAAACAATAGAAACTTTTAGATAACCATGTCATGAAAGAACCATGAAACGGATTGTAATCATTGGGGCGGGCATTATTGGCTGTGCATTGGCACATGAGCTGAAAACAACTTCAAATGAGGTCTATGTTTTAGAAAAAAATCCCTCTTTTGGACAAGGGGTTACCAGCCGAAACAGTGGTGTCATTCACAGTGGGCTTTATTATCGTCCTGGAAGTTTAAAAGCAACTTTATGCATTGAAGGGCAAAAACGGCTGTATCATTGGTGCGCTGAAAAAAAAATTGCACATCGGAAAACAGGAAAATTTATCTTGGCACAAGACGACCAAGAATCACACCTTGAAAACCTGTATCAAAATGCTATTTCAAGTGGTGTACTTAAAAAAAATCTTCATTTTTTATCTTCTTCAGAACTCAAACAAAAATCATCCTATTTACGTGCATCCCAAGCATTACATGTTTTAGAAAGTGGTATTGTTGATCCGCATCACTTCTGCCAAAGCCTTTATACTACCTCACTGTCAAAGGGATGTGAGTTTTCATTTCATGTCACCGTTCAAGAAATTTTAAAAAAAGAATCTTATGAAATTCAAACCCTTCGAGGCATGATGGAAGCAGACATTGTTATCAATGCAGCGGGTTTATATGCAGATGAGATTTCAAATTGCGCTGGAATTACAAAATATAAAATCTATCCCTACCGCGGCGATTATTTTAATTTAAATTCACCTGTTCCGCTTCCCGCCTTGGTTTATCCTGTTGTAAAAAAGGGGGGTTCTGGCTTAGGGGTGCATGTCACTTCAGATTTGCAAAATAATTTTCGGTTAGGGCCCGATGCTGAAAGAATTCAGTCTAAAGAAGATTTCCAAGACCGACCTGAAAAGAAAGACGTTTTTTTTCAAGCAGCAAAAAAAATGTTACCTTGGATAAAACCGGATATGATTTCGTATGACAGCTGTGGCATTCGTCCCAAGCTAAAAGGCCCAGATGATACCGAAGAAAAGGATTTTGTGATCTCTGAAGATTCACCTGGATTTGTCAACCTGATTGGCATTGAAAGCCCTGGCTTAACTTCTGCCTTAGCGATTTCAAAATACGTGTTCGATTTACTTAAATAAAGATTCTTGAGACGTTGATTTTCCAAAAGAATGAGAAAGTCCAAAATGCTGATAAGCCCTTTGCGTCACCATTCGCCCCCTGGGCGTACGTTGCAAAAACCCCTGTTGAATCAGATACGGTTCGTACACATCTTCGATCGTATCTTTTTCTTCACTAATCGCGGCCGCCAATGTTTCAACCCCAACTGGCCCCCCTTTAAATTTTTCAATAATTGTAAGCAAAATTTTGCGATCCATAATATCAAAGCCTACATGATCCACATCCAAAAGTTTTAAACCTTCTAAGGCCACAGGCTGAGTAATAATCCCTTTGGCCTTAACCTCAGAATAATCGCGAACACGACGAATCAACCGATTGGCAATTCTAGGCGTTCCGCGAGAACGCCTTGCAATTTCTTCAATTCCTTTAGCCTCTGCTTTTATTTTTAAAATTCGCGCAGAACGTTCCACAATTTCTGTTAAATCTTGATGCGTATAATAATCCAAACGCTGTACAATCCCAAAGCGACTCCGAAGGGGAGATGTTAACAGCCCTGCACGTGTGGTCGCCCCAATTAAGGTAAACTGTGGGAGAGAAAGTTTCACAGATCTTGCAGACGGCCCTTCTCCAATCACAATATCTAAATTAAAATCTTCCATCGCTGCATACAAAACTTCTTCAATCACGCGATTCAAGCGGTGAATTTCATCAATAAATAAAACTTGTTTTTCTTTGAGATTGGTCAAGATCGCAGCCAAATCTCCTTGTTTTTCAATGGCTGGGCCGGAAGTACTCATCATTTCAACGCCCAATTCATTAGCAATAATGTATGCCAAGGTTGTTTTTCCAAGCCCTGGAGGACCATAGAAAATACAATGATCTAAGGCATCTCCTCTGTTTTTAGCTGCCAAAATTGAAATTTCTAAATTCTTTTTAACCTGTTCTTGGCCCACAAAAGCATTTAATTTTTCTGGACGAAGTTTTTGTTCAACTTGAATTTCTTCTGGGTATACCTTCGGGTTAATGGTTCGATCTTCTGTCATGTTCTTAAATATTGTAACGATTGTTTGAGCATTTCTTCAAATGACTGCGTTTTATCTTGTAAGCGTACCTGGTGCACAGCACGGTCAATTTCCATTTGTTTATATCCCAAATTCGATAATGCAGAAATTAAATCATCCACTTCTGTTTTCGATGCCTCAACTGTAGCGGGGTCACTGTGTAATGCAAGTTTTTTTACTTTTGTTTTCAATTCTAAAATCAGACGCTCTGCCGTTTTTTTACCAATCCCTTTCATTGAACTTAATTTTTGCGTATTGGATGTCAACACAACTTGATGTAATTCACTTGGGGAAATTTCAGAACTAATATTCAGCGCCACCTTTGGTCCAATGCCACTCACACCCAGCATCAATTGAAAAAAATCTTTTTGGGCTGGGGTTAAAAACCCATAAAGTTGCAACTGATCCTCTCTGACATGTGTATGAATATATAATGTTACAGGATAACCCACTTGAGGGAGTTGATAAAAAACAGACACTGGCACAATCACTTCGTATCCAACGCCTCGGACATCCACAATCAGTTTATCACTTTCTTTCAGTAATAAATTACCGTTTAAGCATCCAATCATGACGATCGACCACCTCTTTATATCTTTGTGTATTTAAATGACAAATCGCAACAGCCAAAGCATCTGTCGCATCATACGCCAGTTCCTCTCGAATTCCTAAAATTGTAAATACCATTTTTTGGATCTGCTCTTTGGAAGAACGTCCATACCCCAACACAGCTTGCTTGATTTGGGTTGCATCGTACTCACTGACATTTAAATCATATTTGGCGGCTGCAATCATGGCGGCACCTCTGGCATGCCCCAACTTCACTGCACTTTTCACATTTTTAGCATAAAAAATATTTTCAATGGCCATTTCTGTTGCTTTATATTGATGAATTAAATCATCAATTCGTTCATAAATTTCTTTGAGTCGCTTTGGAAACTCCAAGATATGCGTTAACGTACACACCCCATAAGTTACCGGAATAAGCTGATGATTGATTTCTTCAACGATACCATATCCCGTAATTCGGGAACCGGGATCAATCCCCAAAACTCTTCTTTTCATCCCTTTTCTGCAATTTTTTCAATTTCTTCTTCATCGACATCAAAATTAGCATACACTTGTTTCACATCATCGTGATCCTCTAAAATCTCCAATAATGTTAACATCTGCTCAGCCTGTTTTCCAGATAAATGAATCGTAGAACCAGCTTCCATAGATAATTCCGAAGAATGAATTTCAATTTTATTTTTTTCTAACGCTTCCTTAACCGCTTCAAATTGCTCAGGCGTTGTATAAATCTCAAAAGAATCTCCCTCCCTACGAATATCATCGGCTCCGGCTTCTAAAAGAATTTCCATAAGCTGGTCTTCAGAAGTTTTATTGGCATCTATCGTTAAAATTCCTTTTTTTGTAAACATCCATGCCACACTTCCTGAGGCTCCTAAATTTCCATTGTACTTTGTAAAGGCTGATCGAATTTCAGAAACGGTTCGATTTTTATTATCTGTAATGACATCCACTAAAACAGCAACGCCGCCGGG
>MGRI01000114.1:0-4680 GCA_001798105.1 Deltaproteobacteria bacterium RIFCSPHIGHO2_02_FULL_40_11 | reverse complement strand
CCTTCATAAGTCACTTCTTCTAAAATTGCTCCGCCAAGCTCACCCATCCCCTTTTTAACCGCTCGATCAATATTCCCCCCCGGGACATTATTTTGTTTTGCACTTAGAATGGCTAAACGAAGCCTTGGATTAAATTCAGGATCGCCTCCGCCTTGTCTTGCAGCAATGGTGATTTCTTTTAAAAGTTTTGTAAAAATTTTTCCACGTTTTGCATCAGAAGCAGCTTTCTTATGCTTCACTTTTTTCCACTTAGAATGGCCTGACATGGTGTCCTCACTATATCTTTAAATTTTTTGTTGTAAAGCGTTTTCCACATCGTTATGCTTTTAATTGGAGGTATCGTTTACATGAAAAAACTCTTATTTTTTGCTGTTATTTTGTTCAGTATGGGGTTATCTCGGGGATATACACATACGCAAGATGATCCCACCCTCGTCGACAAAATCTTTGTTTCACCTGCGACGGTGTCCATCCCCTATGCGGGAGATGTGTATTTCCGTGCTTATGCTTATGATAAGGACGGTAATCGCATTGAAAATTTTACACCCACATTCTGGCAAGCTTCAGCAGGCATTATCTATGATGATGGCCATTATGTAGGAAACATCACCGGGTGGCATACGGTTGAAGTTGTGTACAATGTTGAACATGAAGATCATGTCCATTTGGTCACAGGTGAAGCGAGTGTTCACGTAGGATTTTAGATTTCTCTAGGCAAGAGAGGGTGGAAATGTTTTTGTAATGGGAGGATCTACACCGGGCGGAGGGGCCCATTACAAAAACATTTCCACCCTCTCTTGCCTCATAAATTCTATTCAACCTGAATTCGCCCCTCTACTGTTGGCGAAATGACTTTTTCCTTTCTGACTTCATCCAGTAAAAGGTTGGAAATAATATACCCTGTATCATTAAAAGATTTTGACTTTAACATATCAAAACCATCATTTCCTAATGCTAAAAAGTTATTGGTTGCCACACGATAAAGGGCTGCTAATGAAACAGGCTTTCCTTGAATTTTTAAATCTTGAATACGGTTACCTTTAATTTTAAATGTCATCCCAGACACATGTAAAAAACCTCCTGCAGGCCTTGGAAAAGATGCAGATCGATCCAAAACCTCTAAAATTTCGGAACCTGTTAACTCCAAAACAACAACCGTATTTCCAAAGGGAAATGCTTTTTGAATATCCCCAAACGTAATATCTCCCTTTTCAATTGAAGCACGGATTCCACCCCCGTTCTGAAATGCACAGTCTGCTTTTGTTCTTTTTACAAAAATATCCGTAACCCAATTACCTAAATTTGTTTCATGCGTTCTGACATTCATTCTTTCCCCATCCAAAAATACTTTTGATTCACCCACTTTTTGATCAAATTGCTTTCGAGATTCGAGCCAATAGGGTTTCAAAAAATCTACAACTTTTGGATCTTGAAGAATATTTTGATCTAAGGTGTGCATTTCATATTCATAGGATAGAACCGTTTTCTGATCTGAACTCACTTTTAAATGTAATTCTCCCATATATTTTGCATATTCACCTGCCTGTAAAATCAACGTATTTCCTTCTTGAACAGGTTTTTCTAAAAGCGTATGTGAATGTCCGCCAACAATAACGGACAACTCAGGAATAGCGCGTGCCAACTCACGATCAGACCGACCACGCTCAGGATACGCATGAATTTCTTCACTCACCCCCATGTGTGTAACAGCAATCAGTAAATCAACCTGGGGTTTGAGTTTTTCTGAAATTGTTTTAGCTTCTATGACCGGATCTCGAAATTCAAAATCTTCACTCGACATTGAAATATAGGCAGTCTCTTCTGTTGTAAGACCAATAATCCCAATCTTTAAAGGGCCTACTTTTTTAATGATATACGGTAAAAACAGTCTTTGCCCTGTTTTTTTATCGTAAATATTAGCACTTAAAAATGGAAAATTCGCCCATTCTTCTTGTTTTTTTAAAATCTCAAAGGGCTTATCAAATTCATGATTTCCAACGGCCATGGCATCAAACCCTAAAAGATTCATTCCCAAAAAACTTGGCTCAGCATCATGAAAATCACTTTCAGGCGCCCCGGAATTAATATCTCCCCCAGAAAGAAGTAACACATTGGAGTTGTTTTTCCTGGCACGCTGAATCAAGGTCATTTGTTTTGCAAAGCCACCCTGATCTTTTTCATTTGCCCAACAATATCCATGGTGATCATTGGTATGCAAAATCACCAGCTCTAATGTTTTTGGACTTTGCATCCAAAAAATAACACCGACCACAAAAACAAGTGATCCAATCGCCATCCAAAACTTTTTTGATTTCATATGCGCTCGTCCCTCCTAATACTTCAGAAAATCTGAAAATATAAATTGAAAAATAGTTTTGTCAATGTCCGATAAGCGATACGGTTTTCTAAAATTTCCATGAAAAGCCGCCTTAATTTTATCGTCAAGTCTTTGATCATTCACATACTCGGTATAAATATCTTTCGCTTTCTGCCTTTTTCCCTGCAAATCCAAAGCCCGTCCCAAAAACAATGAACAGAGTGCATTTTCATGGGGTGTCATCTCAATTTCGGAAAGAACATTTTTCAATGTGCTTTCCGCCATCTCGAACTCATGTATTTTGATGTACATAAATCCTAGCGCCATTTGATACGCAAACGCTTTGGGTTCAATTTGTACAGCTTTTATTAATTCTTCAATACTATGACGAAAATCTTTCGTATTCGAAAAATGATCATAGGCTCTCGTGTAATATTGTACCGCCTGAAATGCTTTTGTCTTTGAAAACCCATTCGGCTCCAAAGTTGAAAACTCAGTTTCAGAGATGTTTTGACTTGCATCCCAGTCCATCGAAAGTTCTAAAAAAGAAGATAAATTTGAGGGTGCTTTTCCGGTTGATACCCAAAATTTCTTTTTTTCAGGTCTAAAAAAAGCAGACTGCACATTATAAATTGTCGAAACCGTTCTTCCCACCCCTCGCGTTTGGTGTGTTAATAAATCAAAATGATCTCCAAGAAGCTTAATTCCTTCTTTTTCATTCAGTTTTCCTTTCAGCTCATGACATCGACGAATGAGTCTTTCATGTCGATAGTAATTATCTTCTGCCGTCGTCCAATTAAAAAAGATTTCATCTTTTTTAATCCGTGGGCTTGCACAATAATTGGATTGTGCAATCAAGCCCTCTTTTGCATATCTTACAAAGACATCATTATGCGAAGTTTCAATGACAGCAGATTTTTTTTGTTTTGTATCTGTTACGAGGACCGCCCAATCTGCTGCTCTTTTCATCGACTTTGCAATGTCAATGGCCTCCTCTAAAGATTTGGCATTACGAATAATTTCTGCACAAATTAAAACAATGGGAACACCATTGGCCCTTGCTCTTTTTGAAAAAAGCTGATGAATGGCCAAAATAAGTCCTGATTCATTAAATCCAGTTACCCCCGGCACATGCACCCCGGCTGTTGTAATGGAACAATATCTTTGCCCCCGATCGGGATGATGATAAATCACAACCGGGCATTGCTCCCAATAATGAGAGACGGGAAAATCCAAATTTCTGCCTTGCATGACTTCACCGTTTTCACTCATCTCATGAAAACAAACAAAGCTGGTACATCCAAATGTTTGGGGTTCAATATTGGGAAAGACATGTTTGCCCACTGCCTTTGATAAAATGGACATCGCATCTGGCATAGAAGCCGCATTGAGACCCTGTTGATAATCAACCCCTGAAGGCTCGAGAATCGCTTTCATAATTTCTACATATTCTTTAGGGATATTTCGATTGAGTTTACGGAAAACAAAAAAGTTCACATAAAATAAAACAATTTTTTGAAGAAGGGGATGATTTTTCAAGGGGCCATCATTTTGAAGCTCAAAAGCCAATTTATTGGAAAGATACGGAATCGCACCTTTTCGAATTTCATCTTTCAGCAAATGACCATGTTGGGTTGCACGCTCTAAATCAGAACCAAAAAGATTCAAAACGTGAATATTATGAATTTTTTTTAAGGTTCCCTTTTCATAAGTTTTCACAGCTTGTGTATAGTAAAGATCTCTTTGGAAGTCACGCCAAAGTTCCAAAATAAAAAAAATGCCGCTTCGAAAAAATCGAAGCGGCATTTCTAAATAAATGTGGCATCGTGCTACTCTCCCACACAGTTACCTGTGCAGTACCATCACCGCTGGCGGACTTAACGGTCGAGTTCGGGATGGAATCGCGTGTATCCCCGCCGCTATAAACACCACAAAGCTATAAAAACTTTAGACAATCGTATGCATGTTTTTCGAAAAGATTTGGAAACTATTGTAAAATAAAGCCTCACGACCGATTAGTACTGGTTAGCTCAATGTCTTACGACATGTACACACCCAGCCTATCAACCTTGTAGTCTACAAGGGGTCTTTAGGGGACCGAAGTCCCAGGGAAATTTTATCTTGGAGTTGGTTTCCCACTTAGATGCTTTCAGCGGTTATCCATTCCGAACATAGCTACCCAGCGATGCTTTTGGCAAAACAACTGGTTCACTAGAGGTTCGTCCATCCCGGTCCTCTCGTACTAGGGATAGATCATCCTCAAATTTCCTGCGCCCATGGCAGATAGAGACCGAACTGTCTCACGACGTTCTGAACCCAACTCACGTACCACTTTAATGGGCGAACAGCCCAACCCTTGGGAC
>MGRI01000113.1 GCA_001798105.1 Deltaproteobacteria bacterium RIFCSPHIGHO2_02_FULL_40_11 | reverse complement strand
CCATGAAGCGACAGAATACTTAAGGGGGCGATGTGGGTTTTGCCTGTTCTAAATCTGCACACATTGTGCTACATAAGAAACCCATGAGTCGAATTTATGTAACAGAAACACTCACCCCACATTCCAAACTGATATTATCCGGAGAAGTGTTTCACTATCTGACCCATGTACTCCGTCTTACGGTAGGCGACAAGCTTTTTCTCTTTAATGGCTCCGAACACGAATATGAAGCTTGTATTCAGGAGATTGGAAAAACCAAAGTCACCCTTTCCATTCTCTCACAAACAAAAGTCAATAAAGAGTCCCCCATTCAGATTCATATTGCCCAAGCCATTCCCAAAGGCCAAAAACTAGACGACTTGATTCCAAAAATAACAGAGCTTGGGATCACAAGCTTGCAGCCCATTCTTTCGAAACGCACAATTATGCAAAAAGTATCTGAAAATAAGCTCAAACGCTGGGAAAGCATTGCGCGCCATGCAAGTGAACAATGTGGCCGAACGAAAGTGCCTCAAGTTTATACGCCTCTCAGGCTTGAAGTATTTTTAAAACAAGCGTTTTTAGGTGAAAAAATTCTTTTTTATGAGCTTGAAACTGCAAAATCTTTTCAAGACATCCTTCAAAATACAAAGGCCAAAACATACACCCTTCTCATTGGACCCGAAGGGGGATTTACACAAGAGGAGGTCGCGCTTGCCCTTCAAAACCAATGGCACGGAGCCTCTTTGGGAAAGCGAATTTTACGCACAGAAACGGTTGCCCCTTGTGTTTCAGCCATTTTACAATACGTAAAAGGCGACTTGAATCACCTCTAAGCTACAAGGTATAGTACATATATGTCCAATGATGATTCTTTTGAGTTTAAAGCCCTAGGGACAGGACTGGGCATTCAACCGCCACACGTTCAAGAAAGGGAAAGACCAAAAATTAGACGGCCTTCTCTTTCTAAAGAAGTTCTTCAAAAAGTTGCTTTTAAGATCCCTAAAAAACAAACCGCACCTACGCAACAACCCGTCGCGAGGCCCTCTTTTGTCCGGTTATTTTTTAAAACACTCTGCGCCATAACCTTAGATCACGTTTTTGTTTTTTTGATGTATGGAAGTTCCCTAACGATCACGGTTTTCCAATTAGAACATTTATCGCGCTTAGAATTCCTCGAACTTTTATCCAAACCATTCGTGTTTTATGCATTCATCGGACTACTGGTTTTAATGTATGTTTTTTATTATGGATTTTTCATTTTATTTAAACTCCCCACACTGGGAAGGCTTTTAACACGTGTCCACACATCAAAAAATTAAAACACCCCAAGCACTTAAAAAAATTCTTTTACCACGCAAAAAGAAAAAAGTCGTCTTCACCAATGGCTGTTTTGATCTTCTACACGTAGGCCACGTCCAATATTTGCAAAAAGCTAAAAAACTAGGAGATATTTTAGTCCTGGCTTTAAATTCAGATGCCTCGGTTCAAAAAATTAAAGGCCCGAACCGCCCGCTTGTACCTTTCAAACAAAGAGCTGAAATTATGGCAGCTTTGGAATGCGTAGATTTTGTAACGTCTTTTTCTCAACCCACACCTTTCAACCTGATTCAATTTTTAAAACCCCATATTTTGGTAAAAGGGGGAGATTGGAAAATAAAAGATATTGTGGGCGCCACAACCGTTCTTCAAAATGGGGGAAAAGTAAAAACAATTCGATATCTTTCGGGAAAATCTACCACAAACCTGATTCAAACCATTCTTAAAAAATACGGAACTGCCTGATCCAAGTCGTTTTGTGAATGAATGGGAAGGTTGTCTTCAAAAGACAAACTTTGATCTGAACTATACTTATAATTTTTATCATAGTAATTTTCTAAAATAGAACTTGTAAACGCTTGGTAATCTTTGGTTTCTAAGAAAGACATTAAGTTTTTAAAGAGTACCCCGCCCAATCGTTTTTGAATGGCAAGGGTTGCAGTTTTAATTTGTTCAATATTTTGAGGTGTTTTAAAATATTCCTCTAAGATTCTTTGTGTTCGAAAGGGTAGGGATCCTTGAATTAAAATTCTTTTTCCCCGAAGCATTTGATTTAAAAAAGCTTCCGGCAAAAGAACAGGTCCGATTCTGCGACTTTCGCCTTCAATCAAAACATATTTTTCGTTTTGATACCCCATGACTTCTCGATATAAAAGCGCTTCAAATTGTTTTTGGGTTTGGGGCTTTACAATTCCCACATGCCCAAAGGCAGACCCTCGATGACAGGCCAAAGCTTCTAAATCAATGGTAGGTGCTCCCTGCTTTTTTAAATTTTGAAGCAGTTCTGTCTTACCACTTCCTGTAAAGCCGTAAAGCGTAATGAATTGAAAAGGAAGGGGGCGGCTTAGCACATCTAAAACTTCTTTTCGATACGCTTTATACCCACCTTCAACGACCCATACATCTAGTCCCGCTAAATCCAAAACCGTGGCAACCGTTTGGCTTCTCAATCCCCCACGCCAACAAAAGAAAACAGGTTTTTGGATCCCCGCATTCACGGGGATGACAGAAGCTTTTACATCGTTTAAAATTTTGTGGAATTTTGGAGATACAAGTTCTAATCCCCTGGCTCTTGCCTGAAGCGGCCCTTTTTGCTTATACAAAGTTCCAATTTCAATACGCTCTTCGTTACTTAAAAGCGGAATATTGATTGCCCCTGGAATCGTTCCTTCTTCAAACTCTAAGGGGGTACGCACATCGATGAACTTCGAATTTTGAAGTGAAAGTGCTTTTTGAATCGAAATTTTTTGAAGCATTGTCTCTTCGTATCTTACCCTTCCAGAAAGTGCAATCCGTGAGCTTTAGAATTTCTGAGCATCTCCGATAAGCAAAGTAGGAGGAAATATGAAAAAATACTTTTTACTCGGACTCGTCATTGCCTTTGTGGCGAGCACTGCTTTGGCACAATTTGGAGATATTTTAGAAGATGTCGTCAAAGGAAAGGTTCAAGAAAAAACAGGCCTTTCAGCTTGGAATTTTCAGACCTGTCAAATCACAGAAAGCACAGATCATCGCATGCCGGCATCCAGTAATGTTGCAAAACATATCACCTATGATTATCAAAATGGAAATTGGAAGATTCATGCCAAATGCCAAGAGGGTGTGTATCAACTCAAAGCCAATAGTTATGAAGATGCAAAAAACATTGATCAACTGCTTCGCGATGGAAATTTAAAGGCTGGGTATTACCAAAAAACGTTTAAGGGCTTTTTTATTTCGCAGTAAGGTCTTTACAGCTCTAGCCCTATTTTTAAACTATACGTATTGGCGTCTGCGGGATTTCCAAAATCTGCTTGCCCTGTGACATCAAAAATAAAAAGCTTGAGACTTGCGCCTGCAAAATAACGATAGTCTTGAATTTGATGTGTTTTCGATGCTTTGATTAAATCCAAGTTTTCATCTTTAAATTCCCCATTAATATTGACATAGCCCAACCCTGCAAAAGGCGTAATGGAAACCGGTAAAAGCGGTAAAGATAAAGAACGGCTTACAGAAAAATCTCCTGAATAGGTATCTAAATGAAAAAAACTTAAGTTTAAGCGCGTATAAGATGCCCGAAGGGCCAAAGAAAAAGGAACCAGCCCCTTTTCACGAAGCATCGTGTATTTAAACCCGCCGCCATACACCAAAAGTTCTTTTAATTCTTCGGGCAGATTGATTTGATTTCCCAAAACTGCAGGTACCAACGCCGAAACTTCGATATCCAAATTAGGGGTAATTCCTTTCGCCAAAGACAGTCTTGGAAATGCAGGCGGCACATCAATTTTTTCATCAAAAACTTGAAAGGCATCGGTAGGAATTGTTGTGAGCTCAATCCCCGCATCGAATCCCAAAATTCCCAAGGGACTGGCAGGCGAAAGGGATCTAAACTTTGAAGTCATCCCCGTAAATTCTGTAAACCGTCTCAATTCGCTATTGGTTCTATTTTTTAAGTCTTCTAAACTAGAAAGGTTAATAGCAGCTTGTCCTGTATAACCGACTAAAATACTTAATAAAACAAAAGGTTTTAAACTAAGCTTCATTTGATGTCCTCCAATGTTTACAATTTGTGCAAAGGGATCTGACCCGGATGCATATATTTTGTGCAACTTTTAACATATTTGATGCAAAGAATCAATCCACCTGATCTACAATCCCCGTAATCAATGCATTTACTGGGGCCAAATCGTCTTTTAGAATCTGACGACACCCATTTCCCTCGCGTAAAACCAAAACAAGATCCTCTTTTCTAGCTTGCACATTGTCAAGCGCCAAAAAGCTTTTCCCTGTCGGTTTTTTTTGTGAATCAACAGGTTGAACCACATAAATGGTTCTTCCGATGAAAGACGGATGTTTTGCGGTGGCAACGACAGGTCCTAAAACTTTTGCTAAAATCATAGATTCACCCGCCGGTCGCAGACCTGATCTACAATGCCAATGACGGCGGCATCCACCGGGGTAAACGTTTGGGGCATGGCCAGAGCGGCCTCTCTGGAAGCTACCCAAATAACAAGATCTCCCAAATTGGAGCCCACGGTATCTGCGGCAATGATGGGTTCTGATTGAAATGTGCCTTCGGCACATTTCACTTCGAGCACCGAAGGTGCGAGGAAGTCCCCTGGTTTATAGCCAGGATGACAATCTTCAGCATAACATGGCTCAATCACATAGAGTTTTGCCCCTTTGAGCGAAGCGTCTTTGATTGTCGCAACCACAACGCCAATGACTTTTCCTAAATTCATAACTTCACCTCAATTTGAAACTCTGAATGGGGACGTGCAATAATTTCACTATTTAAAAATTTTGCCCCTTCTTCAATCGCATTTTTCGCAGCCCCAATCGCTGCCTCGACCTCACTTAAATCTCCTGTAATCACAAAATAGCCTTTTCCCCCTAAGCCTTTACCCAGTTTTAAATTGATCAAATTTACATTGGCCGATTTTAAGGCCTGATCTGCCCCAGAAATGGTGGATGCCACAGATTGTGTTTCTAAAACGCCAACTGCGTCCAAATTTATTTTTGGAAATTTATTTTGAATGCCTGGAATAATTTGAGGATGAATATTGGGAATAAACAGGTGATCGATACACACATCTTTGGTTAAGTTTTTGGCATGCTGAATCGATTCTTGAACACTTGCAACGTCGCCAGAAATTAAAATTAAATATTTCCCAGGAGAAGTTGTTTGCGACATTAAAACATCAACAGGGGCTTTCTTTATCATGGCATCTGAAACAAAAAGCCCTTTGGCAATACTGCTAAGCTCTATAAGTCCTATGGCCGGTTTTGTCATACGATGCGAAAGCGGTCTTTGAGTACACACCGCAATTCCTTTGTAAAATTCTTTGCGGATGTGAGCCCTTCGCCAGTTGGGGAGGCAATCGTAAAAGAGGTAGGGCCTTCACCTTCGAGCCCGAGGCCTGCAAAGGAAGGTCCATTTTTGACAAAGATGGCTGTTTGTACCGTGCTCGCCATCTTGTGAAGATTGTCAATATTTTTGGAATGCATGACAGCTGTGTGTCCAAACCCATGCTCAACCTCTTTTGCAAGCGCGATGGCTTCATCGACGGATTTCACACGGACAAAAGCAAGGACAGGCATTAAAAGTTCACGCGTCACAAACAAATGATCTTTGGGAACTTCGCATACAATAATACGGACATCATCCCCCACATTCACCCCAATTTCTTTTAAAATAACATTTGCATTTTTCCCAATAAAATTTTTATTAGGATAGGTGTCTTGTAAAACAACTTTTTCCAATTGTTTAATTTGATAGGGATTGGCTTCATAGGCGAAGTTTTTTTTCAGCTCTTCTTTCAAAAGATCAGCTACCGCTTCTACACAAATAATTTCTTTTTCTGCAATACAGACAATATTATTGTCTAAACTAGCCCCGCGAACAATGTCTCTAGCTGCCTGCTTTAAATCCGCTGTTTCATCGACGACAACCGGGGGATTGCCTGGTCCTGCTGCAATGACTTTTTTCCCAGAATTCATGGCTTCTTTCACAACGCCTGGGCCACCCGTTACAACCAAAAGTTTAATTTTTTTATGCCGCATGAGTTGTTGAGCCGATTCAATCGTAGGATTTGCCATACATATTAAAACATTATGCGGCCCGCCTCCCTCTACAATGGCCTTGTTGATAATATCTACAACTTTCGCGCATACATTTTTTGCCAAAGGATGAGGATTAAAAATAACGCTATTTCCAGCAGCAATCATCCCAATTGAATTACAAATAATGGTTTCTGTTGGATTGGTGCAGGGGGTAATTGCACCAATCACACCAAAAGGAGATCTTTCAATGAGTGATAACCCATGGTCCCCTGTAAATACTTTAGGCTCCACATCTTCTACACCTGGAGTTTTATGGATCACCAACAAATTTTTATTAATTTTATCTTCGATTCTTCCCAAACCTGTTTCTGATACTGCCATTTCAGATAAGTTTTTTACTTCCGATCGGCATGCCGCACGAATAAGCTCAATAATTTCTTTTCTTTTTTCTAAAGAAAGTTTGACAAGTTCTTTTTGTGCGACTTGAGCGGCCTCAATGGCTTCATCCATGTTTTCAAAAAGACCGCTTAAAGCGCGGTATTTTTCATAGGTTTTAACATCGGATGAAATGTCATTATTTCTCAAACGCTCAATCACTCTTTCAATGACAAAAGAGACTTGATCGTTAGACAAAGAGGTTCGATCCATAAAATTTAACTTTCTTTATTGAAGACCGTCTCACCCTTTACCGTAATGGTATCAATGATACTCATAATCACAGCATCCACGGGTTTATTTTGTGTGGATTCGGTTTGGCGTGCTGAGCTTCCAGAAGCATATAAAACAAGTTCTCCAACACCTGCACCCACACTATCCACTGCAACCACATGTGACCCTTTTGGATTTCCCATGAGGTCTGTTGTTTCTACAATGAGTAGTTTTGTACCACTGAGAGCTGGATCTTTTTGCGTTGACACAACTGTGCCAACCACTCTGCCAACTTGCATGCTTAAATTAAGCTCTAGCTTCTCTTCGTCGTGAAGAAGATTTGCCTGTTTCGGGGGTTTTTCCTAAAGGAAGTGTTAACTCCAAATTTGCATGGGGTCTGGGAATCACATGTACCGACACAAGCTCTCCAACTTTTTCAGCATTTCTTGCACCGGCTTCTGTCGCGGCTTTCACGGCTGCCACATCGCCTCGAATAATGGCTGTACACAGGCCTGCTCCCACTTTTTCATAGCCCACCAATTCTACCTTGGCGGCTTTCACCATCGCATCTGCTGCTTCCACCATGGCTGTAAATCCTCTCGTTTCTAATAGTCCTAATGCGTCCATTTTTATCCTCCTTAATTAAGATCCCCACCTTCGTGGGGATGACAATTTTTATGCATTGACTCCGTTCACAGATTCAATTGCAGCTTGTGCTGCATCTCTGGCAGAGTCAACTTCTGATTCTGTTCCACTAAAATAAAGTCTTCCAAAAGCCCCAAAAGGGACCATCTCTACAAGTTTAATATTGGCGGCTTTTTCTGCTTCATTTGCTGCAAATGCAATATAGGAAGCAGGCTGTGTTTCTAAAATACAAAGCGATTCCCCTGGCAACACCATCGACCCACTTCGTCTTTTATTAATAATGGTGGCTTGATCGGGTTCAATGGAGCGAATAATTTGGTTGGTGACTAATTTTGGTTTTTGACGACTTTCTTCATCGGCTTCCAATGCTTTTAAAATCGCTGTGCCGGCCTGTCTGACTTCCCCTTGATCTTTATGATGCACTTCAAGCATCCCAAAGGCGCGTTCTACAATTTGATACGCGGGACGAACGCGTGTGGATTTTAAAGCTTGGTCTGTCACACGGTTAATCGCGATGCCGGGTGCAATTTCAACAAATAAAGAAGCATCATACGGTGTGGGTAAAAACCCATTGGAAGTGGTTCCAATAAAAGTTGCAAGTTGCGGTTGAAGGGAATCTAGAAAAATAAACGTTTTCAGTTCAATCATAAAACGCCATCAATAAAGCGCTGAAAGCCTGAAATGTCAAGGTCGTTTTTTAAGCAAATTGAAGATTGACGAATGCAAGACTTTCAAGCTAAGAATAAAAAACCCTATGCGTATTCCAGAACCTCAGTGGTATAAAAAAAGCACAAAATATTTAAAAAGAAATTATCAACTCTTTTTTGAGGATAAATACATTCAAAAAACCATTCCTTTATTTAATGGAACACACCTTAAGCTGTTTCCACTTAAAAAAATTTATGGCCTTCAACTCAAGGATCACTCGACCCACAAGGCGGAAACGATTTCTGAACTTCAAGCTTATAGTGGCTTATCTGAAGAAAAAGCATTTGAAACAATAAAAAATATCGACAATCAAATTGAAGCAGATTTCATGAAAGATTATAGTCCAAATTCTCCTGAACTTTTCTATCAGAATTATAAACTCTATTATTTCCATCTTGCCAAAACAGATTTAGAGTTCAGACATACTTATTTTAGACTGAATATCGCCTTAAGCCTCGCAAAACAAAATCATCTAACAGAAATTGTAGATTACGGTGCAGGCATTGGAAGAGAGTGCATCGCATTTTCACAATTAGGATTTCACGCTACACATGTAGACCTTCAAGGTTATTTAAGTAAATATGCTGCTTGGCGATATCAAAAACGAGGATTAAGTGTCGACATTCAATCTCCTGAAGAATTTAAAAATAACGCTAAAAAGTTTGACCTTATTTTTTCTTGCGATGTACTAGAACACATCCCAGACCCCATGAATGTAATACAGACATGGGACAAAAAATTAAATGCCCATGGTTATATTGTAACCTATCCAGACTTTGATAATGATGGGACTGCTTTGCATCTAGAATGTACCCGAGATCATCTTAAAGAATTTAATGAATTTTTTCGCTTAAACGGCTATCAACTTTTATACAATAAACATTACTGCATGATTTTAAAAAAATTAAGCTCTTAATCCTACACCATCTTTAAAAATTCTACTTCTGAAAGGATTGGAATCCCAAGTTCTTTTGCTTTTTTAAGCTTGGATCCTGCTTCTTGCCCTGCCAAGACATAATCGGTTTTGGCACTCACAGCGGCAGAAACCTTCCCGCCATGGTCTTCAATCATTTTTTTGGCTTCAGATCTGGAATACGTAGGCAGGGTTCCAGTTAAAACAAAGGTTTTTCCAGAAAGTTTTCCACTTTTTTGCTTTGGTTTTAAAAAATGAATGCCTTTTGAAAGCAGCCTTTGGATTTCTTTTTTGTTTTTTTCATCGTGGAAAAATGAAAAAATGGATTTTGCAACGGTGTTTCCAATATCGCTTACATTTTCCAAATCTTCTAAAGAAACTTTAGAGATATTTTCCAATGATCCAAATGCTTCCACCAAAGATTTGGCCGTACTTTCTCCTACGTGCCGAATGCCCAAGGCATATACAAATCTTTCCAAAGAAACTTTTTTACTTTGAGCAATGGCGGCAATTAAATTCTGTGCCGATTTTTCAGCTTGCCGTTCCATGCCCATAATTTTTTCTTGGGTTAAGTCATAAATATCAGACATTTTTGAAATGAGTTTTTCATTCACCAGTTGCTCAACGATCTTTCGTCCCAAGCCTTCCATATCCATGGCATTTTTTGAAACAAAATGAATAATGCCTTCTTTCAGTTGCGCGGGGCAATCGATGCCAACACATCTTGAAATCGCTTCATCTTCCTCTTGCACAACATCACTTTTACAAATGGGGCACAGTTTTGGAATTTTAAATTTCTTTTCATGCCCCGTTCGTTTCGATGTGACGACCTTTACAACTTCTGGAATGACATCGCCCGCTCTACGAATAAAAACGGTGTCTCCAATACGAATATCTTTTTTATCAATTTCATCTTGGTTATGAAGCGTTGCGCGAGAAACCGTAACACCTCCCACGTTGACGGGTTTTAAATGGGCAACGGGTGTCAACGCCCCTGTTCTTCCCACCTGAACATGAATCGATTCAATCACTGTTGTTTCTTCCAGGGCTGGAAACTTAAACGCCACAGCCCACCTTGGACTTTTCGCAACGGTTCCCAAGCGGTCTTGAAGTTTAAAATCGTTTACCTTAATCACAACGCCATCAATTTCATACGGCAAACTTTCCCTTTTTTCTAAAGCTTTTTGATAGAAGGTAATGACTTCTTTCGGCGTTTTACATTTTTTTGTACCCGTGTTTACTTTCATCCCCAGTTTTTTAAGAAGTTCCAGCGTTTCCCATTGAGACTTGGGTTTTTCACCTTCAATTTCACCCATGCCCCCCATCCCATAGCTAAAAAAGTCTAATCGCCTTTCGGCTGTTATTTTGGAATCGAGCTGACGAATCGAACCTGCAGCGGCATTTCTAGGATTTGCGAAAAGACTTTCTTCATTCTTTTGACGCATTTTGTTTAAGTTTTCAAAAGACGCTTTATTCATAAAAACTTCGCCCCGGACTTCCAGACGTTTGGGAATGGAGCCCTGTAATTCCAAAGGAATGGCGCGAACCGTTTTTATGTTCTGGCTCACATCTTCTCCTGTAACGCCATCCCCACGGGTAGCCGCTTTGAAAAACTTTCCATCTTCATAAATAATTTCAATGGCAAGCCCATCCATTTTAAATTCGCACACATATTCAATATCGCTTTCAGTTTTTAAAAATCGTTTGATACGCGCATCAAACTCAAAAAATTCTTCTTCGGAAAAGGCATTGGCCAAAGAAAGCATGGGATGGCGATGTGTATATTTCTCAAATTTTTCTAAAGGTTTTCCACCCATGCGTTGGGTGGGGGAAGTTTCATTTTTTAAGTCTGGAAACTGATTTTCCAACGTTTCCAGTTCTTTCAGCATGCGATCATACTGGGCATCTGAAACTTCAGGATCGTCTAAAACGTAATACCTGTGGTTATGATATTCGAGGTCACGTCTTAGTTTTTCAATTTTTTGTTTCGCTTCTTTTTCGGTCATATCTTTATTTTCGCTTATAAATCGAATGATCGCCAAATATTTGAATGGGAGCATCATTCAGGTTAAAATCTTGGATCAATTTTGGATCCAATGGGAGATTGGTTTCCCGCCCTTTCTTATCTTTTTTCCTTAAAATGAAATAATTATAGGTATCATAATTTTGGATATTTTGAGACAATACCTGGTGATTTACTTTCGTTACTGGAATTTTCTTTCGAACATAAAAATAAAGTTGTGCCCAGCGAACATGCATCATTAAAAGCCCCGTGGAATCGAGTTGCCTCCCCACATAAGCTTGTGCAAAACACAAGTTTGCATCCCTGCGCCATTTTGGGCGAAATGGTTCTGGGAAAAAGACTGCCATAAACTGCGAAACAACCGCCACAAAGATAAGGCCATAAATTATTTTTTTAAAATACTTTTTTCGGGGATGCCAGTTTAAAAAAGAAGCCATAAATAAAGTAAGGAAAATGGGAACTACAACTAGGTACAATCGCAAATCTGTTGATGGATGATAAAAGTGAACTCCCAAATAGACAAAAACACTGAAGACCAAAAGCTGATTTCTACGAATATCTTTCAATATAAAATAAATGATGAATGGAAAAAGCAAAGGAAAATGAATCACAAAAAGAAACCAGAAAAATTTACCATATGCTTTTGGCACATTGAACTCTGAGCTAGACATGCGAAGATGAATGTAGTCAAAAAAAGACTTTAAAAATGCCCCATGTGTAAAAAGATCAACCGTGCCTTGAAAACAAAACAACACCAAAAATCCAATGCTAAAATAGATTAAATGAAAGATGTTGCGATGAAAAAGACAATAAATACCAATTCCCATGAGGAAGAGCCCAGATTGCACTTTCAAAGAGATAGCCAACCCCATGAGCATCCCCGAAAAAATAAGCCGTATTCGACTTGGCTTTGAAAGACTTCTATGAAAAAACCAAAAGCTGCATAAAATGGCAGGAATACTTACACATTCTCCAAGAGTTCTTAAATTGGAATAGATGTGATATCCCCACACTGCGCTGAGCAGTGCAGCCCAAAAAGCAATGTTTTTTTTACCTGGATAAAGTGATAATGTTAGATAATAAATTGAAACAATACCCACCAAAGACCACAAAGATAAAAAAATTCGAATCATAATCACCTGAGACAGAGGATCTGAAATATTTAAAAATTCACAAAAAGACAACATCGCGCTGAAGATAAAGATCGAAATAGGTGATCTACCTGGTAATTGAGCATAAAAACTTTTTGTACTTTCTGACAGTACACCAATTTTATACTGATTCCAAGCAGCGGGATCTAAATAAAAATGGACTTCATCGATGTACATGAACCCGTGGGAAAAAAAACTAAAAAAAATTCGAAGAAGCAAAGAAATTGCACACACAAGAATCACCTGTTGTGTGCACGACAATTGATCCAAAATCTTAAATATTCTGCTTTCCGCCATGAACCAAAAGTATAGAAGGCCATCAGACCATTGACAAGAAAATTAGAACTCGGGTAAGGTTATTTCCATAAGGGAGGTTGTGTGAAAAAATATATTTATGTCTTTTTGAGTGTTGTGTTTTTTGCTTCAAGTGTTCATGCATCAAATGCATTGCCTGAGGATATGACCACCCAACTGCTTTCTAAAGTTTGGTCGGGAACAATGACGACAGATTCTCCTTCGGGTGCCAAAGGGTATCATTCCTTGGTGTTGAATTTTACAAAAGAAGAAGATGGCGCGCTGACCGGCATGATTACCCTTTTTGGGGTGAAAATTGGAAATGGTGTATTTAATCCGTCTGAGTTTTTACATATTCTTTATGAAACTGATGCTTTGATGCTTTCTTATTTGGATCCGAAAACACGTGAAAATCGAGATACCTATACTTTGCGCGTCACGCATCACACAGAAAGTTTATTCTCGGGGCTCGTCTATTTGACCACTGCTGATGGCACACAGACGTGGAAGATTGGAACGTTTCGGGTGCAGTAACGGCTTAATCAATGTCCGATTGTCTGCGAATAAATGTGGGTATGTCATATTCGTCGTCATCCAACCCCAAAGTTCCCATATCCTTCACAGGACGCTGCTTTTTCATGGCCTCTTCCTTCTTAGAAAGATGCGCATTGTCCATCGGTTTGGTGGCATCTTGTCTTGGAATAGCGGGTCTTTGGGCAATGACTTCATCGTCTGGCCTTTTATGATGTGGCACAACTTGGGCAATTTTTTCACTTTCAGCACGAAATCCAGTTGCAATCACAGTGACACGAATATCGTCTTTTAAAGTTTCATCAATCACGGCGCCAAAAATAATTTCAGCATCTTCGTGTGCAGCCTGTTGAATCAGGGTTGAAGCCTCGTTGACTTCGTATAATGAAAGTGAAGATCCCCCGGTAATATTAATAATAATCCCGGTAGCCCCATCGATTGAAATATCTTCCAAAAGTGGAGAAGATATGGCCCCGGTTGCCGCTTGAACGGCACGGTTTTCGCCAGATCCAAACCCGGTTCCCATCAGCGCCATCCCCTTGCCACTCATAATGGTTCGAATATCTGCAAAGTCTAAGTTAATGAGCCCACGAATATTAATGAGATCTGAAATCCCTTGAACGG
>MGRI01000112.1:13607-16940 GCA_001798105.1 Deltaproteobacteria bacterium RIFCSPHIGHO2_02_FULL_40_11 | reverse complement strand
AGACTGTTTGGAGTTGTTTGGGTGTCATGTCTTTGTTTTGGATACCCCTGATGAGAAGGATTGATTCTGCTTGAATGAGCTCAGAAATTTTCATTCTTCGCCGTGCATCATTCTTTTCTAAGAACCCCTCACAGGGATCATCGGCAAAACAAAGTCCTGTGCCTATCAGTAGCAGGATTAAAAATACGCCAATTTTTTTGTTCATGTGTGAATCTTCATCATTTTTGAGGTGGGGAGAAAGTGCTTATTTTTATAGCATAGGAATGCCCATATGGCAATGTCTGGGGGTATTTAGCGAATTAGCCCGTTGTAATCGTTACTGCCACCGTGGCAGTGGAATGGAATGATTTACATATTTAAATATGTATACTATAATATGTGTATGAGCATTGCACATCTCATTCGGTATCAGCGTAAGCATAAACAGCTTACCCAAATGCAGCTCGCTGTACAATCAGGTCTAAGCTTACCGACCATACAAAACTTAGAGGGCGGCAGGGCTGGGAATCCGACTTTTGATGTCCTTGAAAAAATTGGAAAGGTTTTGGAATTACGATTGGCGTTGGAATCGCTTGAGCCAGATTGGCGTTTTTTAATTGAATTTGGTTTGCCTTTGGGGCAAGAAAAAAAACAGAAGCCCGAAACTTCATTTTCGTCCTTACGTTTTTTAGAAGAATGCCAAAAGGCAATGCGTTATCTTTTGAAATATAAAGTCCCTGAATCAGATCGAAGATTTGAAGCTGTAGCTGCGCTTTTAGATGCTTTGCAAAGGCATTATCCGCAATATCTTTTATATTGCTTTGATCAAAGCCTGGTAAAAGAATTTATGAAAAATATAAAAAGGGATGGCAGAATGATCAAACTCAGTCGAATTGCACTCTCAAAAATTTCAAAGGTTTTATAATGAAAAAAAAGTTGATTAAAAATGTAATTCAAAAAATATGCGATCGGCTCACAGGAGATTGGATTTTAATTGGAGGGGCTGTCTTGCCGCTTTTGAATGCATCGGATCGTTATACGCAAGATATTGATCTGGTTGGACCAAAATCTTCCATTCAGACAGAAACCTTAGCGCTGATGCAAATTGCTGAAGAAGAAGGGCTCCCCATAGAAGCGATTAATCAGGCTGCGAGTTATTTTTTTTATAAGATTGAAGGATGGGAAAAAGAATTAAAACTTATTCAAAAAGGAAAAAAAGCAAATGTCTATCGACCGACAGCAACCTTGTATATCCTTCTGAAATTAAGTCGTTTTACAGAAAGTGATCTCGAAGATTGTTTAAAGATGATTCAATATGCAAAGACAATCAAAGAAAAAATTGATCAAAACAAAATTAAAACCACCATTCAAAAAAGACTTCAGGTTGAGCAAGAGCAAAGTAAAATCGAGCGCCTTAAAAAGTTTTTAGATTTAATCTAATCTTTTTTCTTAAATTTCCCGATAAGCATAGAATGAAGATATTCTTTGGCATCCTTTTTTTGGGGATGAGCATGGGTTTTGCTGGGGGGCTTCACGGTCAAGTGCCCACATGTCAGACCCGGCCAGATCCACAGGATCAAGAAAAATTAAGTTATATGTTTACCCATCTGTCCGCTCTCTATAATGACCCATCTCTGGAACGATCGATGCCTGTACGACGATCTGTTACAAAATTTACAGAAAATCAATTAACATCATTGGGACGGAAATCATTGGAAGCGCTTTATTTTCATTATCTCTTGATCAATGAACGTGCAAATCCCTTTGATCAGAATCATATCAATCAGATTTGTCAGATAGCCAAAGAATATAGCGCGCCTCAAGTCAGTGCGGTTTACTCTATTGTGAACGACATGGGACGTGAAAGGGATATAAAATTTCATCTTGGGGCATTGCTTGTCGCATTAAAAAGTCTGGAAGGTCCCGAACCTGATAAAGACTTTGTTCAGATATTAGAAACGGCTCTGGTTTGCCCGAAAGATCCTACCACTCATTTAGATCAGCTTGGAAGAGCATATCTGCGGTTTCAAATTCTTCTTATGGAAATTGAAGGAAAGATAGCTTTAGAATCCCCACCGGAAAAGAAATCATGTTGTGTGTGCCAAGTTGGAAGTCGGCCTAAATGGCAAAGGCCATTTTTTAAGGCGGGGTGTTCAATGTGGCTAAATGAACAAACGGGGTGCGATCTCTCAAGTACACAAGAGATTGGTTTTGTAACAAGCGCTTCAGATCAGGATGTAACACTCGATATCCCCATGGCTTGTTATGGGGGTAAGTTGAAACTAGGCTATGTTGGGCATTGGGATGCCGATTCCACAGAACCTTTCATCAGCAGAACGATTATTCCAAGCGCAAAGTACTATAAATTATCCAGTCTTCAGTATGATAACACGGCGTGTTCAGCACTGGAGGAGCCTGAAAAAATGCAAGATCTTATACGTTCCCTTTCCCAAACAGCTCCGCTTCCTGTAGATGTCACAATTGAAATGCTGGGAAATCAATGTACATCGTATAGTATGTGGAGTCGGTTCTTTGGAGATTCTCCTAATTTTAGATGTAAGATTGGAACCGAATGTGAGGTTCCCAAATTTCCTTCTTGCCTTGCATATGAGAAAAAAGCATGTGGGGCGTTTCAATTGAATGAAAAAGGAAGATGTTTGGAGCAGGGGGGCGCATCCTCAAAGAATTTGGTGTGTTGTAAGGATGTTCATGTTTTTCGGGATGCCTTTGGTGTCTCTCAAAAGGTCGAAAGTTTTTTCTGGCGTGCTGGCGAACAATGTCTATAACCCAAAGGGTTAAACAAAAAATGCTTGGTGCAAGCCTTTCACAGATTTTTTCACAAACTCAGAATCCACCAGGAAGCTTAAATTAATTTTAGACGCCCCAAGGGAAATCATGCGAACGGGGATGTTTTCTTTTTGAAGCACGGTGAAGACTCGGGCGGGAATATTTTGGTCTTCGCGAACGCCTTCCCCCACAACGCTCACCACAGAAAGTCCTTTTTCAACCGTTACTTTAGAAAATGCGTGTAAGTCTTGAACAATCGCTGCAATTGGATCGTGGTCTGAAATCGTTAAAGAAACTGAAATTTCAGAGGTAGAGACCATATCTACGCTCACTTTATGGTCTCGAAAGACATCAAAAATTTTGGCCAAAAATCCATGCTGGTTGAGCATTCTGGGAGTCGTGATATTGATCACCGTAAGCCCATCCCGGTGGGCAATGGCCTTCACAACGCTTTTTGATTTTTGAGTGTCTTTGTAAATAAATGTGCCGGGATGATCTGGGAAATTGGTATTTAAAATGCGAACCGGAATATTTTTTTCAATGGCGGGAATCATCGTGGAAGGATGC
>MGRI01000112.1:11066-13540 GCA_001798105.1 Deltaproteobacteria bacterium RIFCSPHIGHO2_02_FULL_40_11 | reverse complement strand
TTTGGATCTGCTGTCATGATGCCGCTGACATCTGTCCAAATTTGGATTTCTGTGGCACCGATGGCTGCTCCAATATACGCAGCTGAAAAATCGCTTCCGCCGCGCCCCAAAGTGGTTAAATTGTCTTGAAGATCTTTTGCAATAAATCCTGTTGTAACAATTATTTCTTGGGCATGATTTTTCACATTGTAAAGAATATTTTCTTTGGATTCATCCAGTGGGGTGGCTTTGCCAAACCTGGAATCCGTACGAAGTCCAAGTTCATAGGAGCAAATGGCTTTTACAGGTTTATCTAACGTTTGATTCAGAAATGCAGCTAGAATTTTACTCGAACAGTGTTCTCCGAAAGAAAGGATGCGATCTTGTGTTCTTTGGGTGCATTCTTGTAGAAGTTCAACGCCACTCATTAAAGATTGAAGTTCTTCAAATTCAGTATGTAAAAGATTTTTATCTAAATTGAGTTCTGCAAGAACTGTTTCATGTCTTTCAAGTAGGTTTTTAAGAATCGGGGCTTTCTCTTTTGCATGTGAAAGTTCAACCAAAAGATTGGTAACGCCACTCAGCGCTGAAACCACAATCAGAGGGTTTTGATCGAGCTGGGAGGCTACAATTTTAGAAACTTTTTGAATTTGTTGGGGTGAGCCAACAGAAGTCCCTCCAAATTTCATCACAATCATAATGATTCGCCTCGAATCAGGTCTTCCAAAGTTTCGCGCTTTCGAATGACTTTGTAAGTTTCGCCTAAAACCAATACTTCAGCGACGCGAGGGCGGCTATTGTAATTGGAAGACATCGTAAATCCATAAGCGCCTGCACCCATAATGGCTAAGAGATCTTTTGATTTTAATTCTGGAAGGTCTCGGTCTTGACCTAAAAAATCACCCGATTCACAAATGGGACCTACGATGTCAACGGTTGTCATCGATCTCTTTTCACCTGCAACCGGCCAAATATCTTGATGGGCTTGGTACAGCGTTGGGCGAATGAGATCATTCATTGCGGCATCTACAATGACAAAGTTTTTTGAAGTATTGGTTTTTGTGTAGAGGACTTGGGTGAGTAAGATCCCTGCATTTCCCATAATGCTTCTACCCGGTTCAATTAAAATTTTTAAATGAAGGTCTTCTAATTCTTTGAGCACTTCTTTTAAATATTCCTGCGGGGAGGGTGGCGTTTCCGTGGTGTAAGAAATCCCTAAACCGCCCCCTAAATTGAGATGACGAATTTCAATTCCATGTGTTTTTAAATCTAAAATCAGTTTTTTAAGCTCTCGCACCGTTTCTAAGATGGGATCTAAAGACAACATTTGAGAACCAATATGGCAATCCATGCCCATAAACTGAATGTTGGGATACTGGGCCAGGTTTTTAAAGATGCTTTTGGCCTCTTCCATGGGAATCCCAAATTTATTTTTCTTTAGCCCTGTAGAAATATAAGGATGCGTTTTGGGATCAATGTCTGGATTGACGCGCAAAGAAACAGGCGCTTTTTTATTTTTTTCTTTTGCGATGGCATTTAAAACCTTAAGTTCTTGTTCAGACTCCACATTAAAACTTAAAATGTTATGGTCTAGGGCATAGGCCATTTCTGTTTGGGTTTTTCCAACGCCTGAAAACACAACTTTTTTGGGATCACATCCTGCTTGAAGGACGCGATACAATTCTCCTTGGGATACAATATCAAAGCCAGCGCCCATCTCTCCCAAGAGACGTAAAATGGAGAGGTTGGAATTGGCTTTGACAGAATAACAAATCAGGTGATCTGTATTCTGAAACCCCGATTGATAAGCTTGAAAATGCCGTTCAATTGTTTTTTGGCTGTAAATGTACGTGGGGGTGCCGACATTTTCTGCCAGGTCTTTGAGGGCGACGTCTTCACAATAAAGTTCACCCTTTTTGTATTCAAAATAATGCATGTTTTGTCATTTTTTTGCTTAGGGAGGGCTATTTTTAGCACGCCTGGGTGTGTTTTTCAAGAGGCTGCCCCCTCTAAAGCGCTTTAAGCGTTTCTTCTGTAGTGTGAAAAAAGAGTGGGCCTTTGAGATGCGTTTTGATGAGTTGGTTATCGATAAGGCACGGATATTTCAAATACTCCAAAAAGTATTCGGGCAATGCACTGTACCATTTTTTAAGAAGGGACGCGAAGGCTGTCGCTAAAAACAACGGCACAGGGGGGCCCCCATTTTTACAAATTTGAAGGGCTCTGCGAATCGAAATAAATTCATCGGGGGCAAGATTGTACACGCCCGTTGGAACTTCTAAAATCGCCCGAACCAAAATATTGGCCATATCGTCTTCATGAATAAATTGAAACGAGGGGTTGTAATCAATCGGATAGGGCGAATATTTTGTGGTTAAATACGTGGTCACCGCATTTTTAATATGGTGGCCAATAATATTACAGGGACGAAAGACATTCATTTGAATTTCATTTTGGTATTTCCACATCCAGTTGGTGGCTGTAAAATCAATTTC
>MGRI01000112.1:9523-11056 GCA_001798105.1 Deltaproteobacteria bacterium RIFCSPHIGHO2_02_FULL_40_11 | reverse complement strand
CTTAAATTACCAAAATCGATACTGGCTCTTAAGGGGGCGTCTTCTGTGAGAAAAACGGGGTTATCTGCATTTGCGCCATACACGTGAAACGAACTTAGAAAAATAATTTTTTTCACTTGAAACGTCTTACAAATATCAAAGAGCTTTTGGGTTTCAACCAACGTAAATTCAATTTTTTGAGCCAGGTTCATGGGCAAGATAGGTTGTGCGTGGCTCAATCTTCCCAAATGAAACACAACATCAAATTTATTTTTTCGAAACAGTTTTTCAAACTCGGTTCTAGAATATTTTAAGGTTAGACAGCTTAGATTTTGAATGTCTTTGGGTTTGGGTGTTGTCCTGGAATCTACGCCGGTGATTTTTGCGTTTGGAAATCGCGTATTTAGTTTTTTGGAGAGAAGTTGTGCCAATCCCCCTGCAATCCCAATCACTAAAACCTGTTTAACGTCGTTTTCGGTGAACACGTTCTACTTCTCCAAAGTAATTTCGTTTTTGTTTCAGACCTTCATCAATCATTTTTTGAATTTGTTTTTTTAATTTTGTAACATGTTTTTGAATATCTTTGTCTGGCGCATCTGATTTTAATGTTTTTGGGAAGGCATAAGGTTTTCCTACGTAAATATCGACAGGTGAGGGTAAAGGTAAAATCCCCAAAGGTCCAAGCCAAGGAAAGGTTGGGGTGACGGGGAATGCGGGAAGGCCTAACGCTTTGGCGATTTTCGGAAAATGGGCGACGTGGGGATAAAACTCTTCTGCTCCCACAATGGCCAACGGCAAAACTTCTACTTCTTTTTGCGCAGCCATCCTAAAAAAGCCCGTTGTAAATTTTTGAAGGGTGTAAAATTTGTTTGAGGGTTTTGCAATGCCGGTTACCCCTTCTGGAAAAACCAAAACCGTTTCTTTGTGGTCCAGAAGATGTAAGCAATTTTGCCTTTCGCCCAAGACACTTCCAATTTCACTCACCAGCTCTCCCACAAAAGGAAGTTTTGGTAAAAAGCGATCAATCATGGCCCTGACCACTCTGGGCGGATGTTTTTCGAATAAGAATGCGGCCATGACCAAGAGCGCATCAATGGCAATTTGTCCAGAATGGTTGGCGATGATTAAATACGGTTTATTTTCAATATGTTCTGGATGATGGAATTTGACGCGAAAATAATACTGATACAAAGGCCAAATGAGTTCAAAACAGGTTCTATGTTTTTTTAAATTGAGTCCCCAAGGATCTTTTCTTGGATGATACCCTTGATGCAACTCAGCATAAATTTCATCAAATTGTTTTGGGTTGGGTTTGAGGTGTTCGAGTAAAAATTTAAGTTGGTCTAGCATTTTTTTTAGCCTTTAAACATGGCTTCAATCATAAATTGTGTATATTGTGCTGCCAAGCGTAAGGTTTTTTCGGGTTCTTTGGGATCTTTCGCTGCCAAAATAGGGGCCACTTCATTGAGATCTGCACCAATGACGTCAAAATTCTTACCCACTTGGTCGATTAAAATTTTTACAAAGTGAGGGGTGAGTCCCTTGGGTTCTGGT
>MGRI01000112.1:328-9419 GCA_001798105.1 Deltaproteobacteria bacterium RIFCSPHIGHO2_02_FULL_40_11 | reverse complement strand
ACTTGAAATTGGATCTTTTAAAATTTCTTTGGCCCAAAATTGCTTAACATCCAACGTGCTTTCCCAATGTTTTTTGGGTTTTTGAGAGGCGCGAATGCCCACTTGGACCAACCGTTGTTTTTTCCCAATTTTTTGATTGGCATGATAGGCCCACGTGCCATAGCAGTGGTCAACGCCAAGCCTGGATTTTAAAAGATCGGTGTGGGCGTCAAAATGTAAAATGGAAAAAGGGCTGTGATGGGCATGATAGGCGCAAATGAGGGGCCAACTCATGGAATGGTCCCCCCCCAATGTCATGAGTTTTGCTTTTGGGTTGAGTTTAAAAATAAGATTCGCCGTTTTTTCTAAAAGGGAAAGCGGGCTGACAGGTAAATTGGTTTTCTTTCCATAGAGCGCAATTTGGCTTTTTTTCTTTTGCGCAGAAGAGAGCATTTCATCTTCTAAGAGTTGCGGGATGACAAGAATATCTCCCAGATCGACAACCGTATTTTTTTGAATCCATGTTTTAAATTTTTTGTTTTGGTATAAGTGGTGCCGAATTTCCAGAGGTGCAAAATTAGAACCGCGCTTGATGCCTGCACCATTGTCTGAAGGGAACCCCAGTAAAATTACTTTTGCCTGTTTTATTTTTCGAAACGCAAGCTTCCATTTTTGTTGAACAAAGTCATCCCCGCGAAAGCTTTTGTCATCCCCGCGAAAGCGGGGATCTCCCCCATAAATCTTTTTCAAAAGAGATTCAGCCATCCCAGCTCCCGTTGAAACCGTGTAAAGCCCCAGCCCAGGCGGGCGTAAAAAACTTTCAAGTTCATTGACGGCAGACATATTTTTCTTATACGCTGATTTCATGGAAAAGTTAACCCGAAAATATCCAGGGCTCATTACCCCGATTCAGCTGTGCTTAACACTCACCTTATATATTCAATGCGCCATCATTATTGGCATTTCCATGTTCCCTTCTGTGTACGCAGTGTATGCCTACTGGCAGGGGACTGTGGCTTGGCCCATTGTGCTTCGCCTGTTTGTGCTTTCCATCGTCGTGTCTTTGGCTTTCTTTTTATACTGTGTGGTTGTCATTTTTGTGGTTCCTTTTTTTAGATGGCTGATGCGTCTAAATATCCAGGAGGGCAGATACTATTATTTTTCCTGGCCGGCCATTCAGTGGGCAACCTATAATAGTCTCATTTTAATTGTGCGCTATACCTGTATTAATTTTTTAAGAGTTACGCCTTTAATTGTTCTTTTTCACCGCATGATGGGGGCCAAAATTGGGAGAAATGTTCAAATCAATACAGCCATTATTGGCGATAGTTGTCTTTTAGAAATTGGAGACAATACAGCCGTGGGGGGAGATGTGACGTTGGTGGCCCATTTGGCTGAACACAATGAATTGGTTGTTAAAAAAGTAAAAATTGGAAAAAACTGTACGCTCGGCATTATGGCGATTATTGTTCCCGGGGTTGAAATTGGAGATGGCGTGATGGTTGCGGCCGGAACGGTTTTTAAAAAAGATACCGTTGCCCCTTCTCATACCGTTTGGGCCGGCGTTCCCGCCCGTCAGTTGGGCCCCTTGAATCCTTCTTCGTTTTAAGTATAATTAAAAGTATCGGTTGAACGTTATTTGGAGATTAAAATCGCATGAGAATCCTTAAGTTTTTTGCTTATCTGTCTATCAGTATTTCTGTGTGTGTGTGGCTTACAGCATGTCCACCCCAGCGTGTGACAGGCATTGCCTACACAGAAACGCCCGAAGAAGCGCAAGATATTTTATCCCAAGATGTGGATCGTATTTTAAATTCCAAAAATACACCCGAACAAAAAGCTGAAACGTTTGTGCTGATGGGAGAAGAAGTTCTGCAAGATGACAAAGGTTTTGCCATGGCGCAGGCTGTGTTTGATGAAGCGGTAAAATTAGATAAAAACAATAAAGACGCTGAATTTTATCGAATTGTTTTAGATGTGCTCATGGCTTTTAAGGGCATGGGCGGAGACCTTAAAAAAATGGAGATTCAAGACTTAAGCGAAGATATCGATGAAGGATTGAAAGACTTGGATCAAAATGAAAAATATGTGCGTGAATTTTTTGATTCGGGAAATGTCCCAACAAAATTAAAAAAAGACGAACGCGTGGAAATAGGGTCCCCTTCAAATTCAAATATAAAGGGTATTTCAGGGTTTCAGGTTCATCTGAAGGGTAATGTTTTAGCAAAGCTGATTGGAGCCATGAATCGCCTGGGCGCGTTTTATGACGAATATCCTGATTTTCGAAAAAAGGTGGTTCTTCCTATTTTTCAAAGGGAATATCAGAAAGATTTAAAAAAGATAGGCATTCAAAAACCGCATCGGAAAATTTCAGTTGAGTTTGATCGGGCGATGTATTTTGCGTTGAAGTCTTCAATTTTAGCTGCAAGCAGTCTCATTAAAATTTTTATTTCGTATAATTTGGATGACCTTGCGAAGATTGAAAAAGAGGTGAAAGATATTCCAGTTGAGGAAGAACTTTTTGTTTTAAAAAAACACGAAGACTTTTTAACGTTAAGACGTGAGAACTATTTGTCTTTAGACTCTGAAAAATCTGTCATGAACGATTTAAGTCGTTTGTTTGGTACTGAATCTGAATCTGGTGCGTTGGAAGAATTAAAATCAGAGCTTTTAGATCCCAGTGAAAAACTCTCGGTTTTGATTGCAATGGGAAAAACCGCATTGCAAGGGCCTGTGGATGTTGAACTTGATGCGGAGGACAAGATCAACGTCGATTTTACGGCTTTTTTAACGAATCGAGAGGACAAATTTAGAGATTTAAAAATTTTCCTACCTGAATTTAAAGCAGACCAAGAATTCCCCCTTGAATTTCCAGATCTTACTTTTGGAGGACTTTTCCCAGATGAGGACCTTATCCAAAAAATTCTTTTAAGAGATTATGAGCCACCCTCTAACTAAGTTTTCGGAATATCCGGAATAAATCTTCCAAATGTATTTTGAACCCAGGGGATGGTTTTCATTCTCGCCAAAAGGTCATATAAAATTAAATACAATGCAGGGACAATAAAGAGCGTCAGTGCGCTGGAAAATAAAATGCCCCAGGTAATGACCATGGCGGTGGGACGTAAAATGGGGTCGTCTCCCCCCAGCCCGTAGGCCACAGGCCCCAACCCTAAAATCGTGGTAAAAGAAGTTAAAAGAATGGGGCGAAAGCGGTTGTGTGCGGCCTTTAAGACTGAATCGAAAAGGGGTTCGCCCGCAATGCGAAGCTTATTCATTAAATCAATGAGAATAATGGCATTATTGACAACGACACCTGTTAATCCCACCATGCCCAAAATGGCCATAAAACTAAAAGGGTAGCCATGGGTAAAGAATGCAAACACAACGCCAATGATACTTAAAGGCACGGTGACCATCACAATTAAAGGTTGCAATAGAGATTGAAAAACAACACATAAAATGAATACAATTCCAATGGCGGCAAAAATAAAAGAAAATCCAAGAGAACTTAAAGACTTATGCGTATCTTTTTGTTCGCCACCATATTTAACGTCGTACCCAATATTGTTTTGTGAAAAATCTTTAAATTGATTTCGAATCTGTCGATTTACCCGAAAAGAACTGGTCACTTTGGAGTCGATCGTAGCGGTTACGGTGATCGTACGTTTATAATTAAAATGGTTAATATAAGAAATGCCTTCGCCTGATTCAATTTGGACCACTTCTTTTAAGGGGATAAGATTGCCTCTGTTATTTGGAATAAAAATAGAATCGAAGACTTCGGTATTGTCTCGAAATGGTTTTGCCAAGCGAACGCGTACATTAATTTCTTCATCGGCCTTTCGAATCGTGGTTGCAATGCTTCCTTCAAATGCACTTCGAACGGTTTGGGCAATGGTTTGAACGGAGATGCCTGCTTGCGCGGCTTTTAAAGAATTTACAGAAAGTCTAATTTCTTGCTTTCCTTTTTCAAAGCTATCTTCAATATCTTGAACGCCTTCTATTTTTTGAAGCGCTTCTTTAAACGTTTGAGCATGTTTTTTGAGTTCCTCAAAATCATCACCCCGAATATCAATGGAAACAGGTCTTCCTACAGGGGGGCCGGGGGTAACTTTGGTAAACCAAATATTTTCAAATCCTTGTACATTTTTTGTTTTTTCTTCCAGGTCACGAATAATTTCATTGGCGTCTCGTTTGCGTTTGGCTTCCGGTGTGAGCTCCACCATAATTTGTGCCACATGGCTGCCTCTACGTGTAAAAGGGTCATTAATATCTTTTTGCATGACGCCAACTTGCGTATTAAAGGTCTTTAATTCATGCTCTGGAAGTTTCGAAATCCAAGCTTCTAAAGCTTGCATGCGTTGTGCCATGTCTTCAATCGGCGTGCCCACGTTGGCTTTGGCTTTAATAAAGAAAACCTCAATGCCTTCGGGGGGGAAAAGCTTAAAGTCGATCCCCTTAAAAGCAATGAGAAGGCTTAAAGCAAATACGCCTGCAGTGATTCCTAAAACTTTAAATTTCTTTTGAATGACCCATTTGAGGGCATAGATATATTTTTGACGAAGTCTGAGTAACCAATTGGGGGTATGCAAGCGTTCTTTGGATGGATCCACCCATTCTGCGGCATGGACAGGTAAAATAATTACAGCTTCGACCAAAGAGGCTAAAAGGGCAATAATGACAACTGTTGGAATTTGCCAAACAAATTTTCCCATGGTGCCTTTCATAAACGCCAGCGGTAAAAATGCGATAATGGTTGTAATGACGGTTGCCAAAACGGGTTTAAAAACTTCTTTGGCGCCTTGAATGGCGGCATCATGGGCTTTGAGTCCTCGTTGCATATGGCTAAAAATATTTTCAGCAAATACAATGCCGTCATCTACAATCATGCCAGAAACAATAATGAGCCCAAACATGGAAATCAGATTAATATTAATATCAATAAATTTTAAAATGATAAGCGTCAGGCAAAATGCAAAGGGAATGCCAAGCGCTGTAATCATGGCAGTGCGTTTGGATAAAAAGAAAAAGATGGCGATTAATACCAAAAGCATCCCCATCCAGCCATTATTGACCAAGACATTGAGTCTACGTTGAACGTAATAAGAGCTGTCATTGGAAGTTTCTATTTTTAAGTCTTTGGGGGCTGTTTTTTGAAACATTTCTAATTCTTTTTGAACAAGACGAATGAGATCAATCGAATCTGCGCTTTTATGTTTTAAAAGAACAAGTGTAATTGATTTTTTTCCCCGCAATTTTTCAATTCGGGTTTCTTCTTCAAAGGTGTCTGTGACGTGGGCTACGTCTTTTACCAAATTGGCATTGCCTAAGTCGTTTGAACGAACCACGATGTTTGAAATTTGATCTGAAGTTTCTACTTCTCCCATGGTTCGAACCAAAAATTCTTCGCCATTCGGGGTAGAAGTTCCACCAGGTAAATTAATGTTCTGAGATCCCAGGCTTCCAATAATTTCTGAAAGAGAAAGGTGGTATTCTTTGAGGATCAAGGGGTCGACTTCGACCCAAAATTCTCTTTCTCGATAGCCACGTTTTCCAATGGAGCTAATACCAGAAATCAATTCCAGCCTATCTTCCAGGAGGTCTGCTTGACGACGAAGTTCGGGCTCAGAAAGTCCCATGAGGTTAATTTCAATCAGCCGCATTTGATGTGCGCGGACTTCATGCACATTGGGTTTATCGACATTGTCTGGAAGGTCTTCAATGCGGTCAATGGCGCGTTGAATATCTGTTTTACATTTTTCCGTGTCTTTGGCAGATAAATCTTCATCAATGACGACAACGACAGAGGATCTGCCTTCAATGGAAACCGAATGTACTTCATCAATACCAAACACTTCTTTAATGGAACGCTCTACAGGAATGGTAATGAGCTTTTCAACTTCTTTGGGAGAGCTTCCAGGATAGGGCGTGGAAATAATCATAATATCCATGGCGACATGCGGAAAGGCTTCTCGTTGCGCGGTAAAAATAAAATAAATGCCGCTTAAAAAGATAAAAAGGGTGAGCAAATTTAAAACCAGAGCTTGTTTTAAACACCATTCAACGAGCTTCAAAGAAATCTCCTCGGGTTCGTTTCAGATCAATCAAAGCCTCTGTGTAAGAAAGCTTGGATTGGAGCAGTGCTTTTTGGCTATTTAAAGTGTCTTCTTGAAATTGAATCACAAAATTAATACTAGAGCGCCCTTGGTTAAATTTTTTCTCTTCTTCTATCATTTTCTTTTGCAGAAGTTGGGTGATGGCTTGACTGGCTTGAACATGTTCTTTGAGGGTGTCCAGCGTTTCAATTTGTGTTTTCAGTTTCGTTTGAATTTCATCTTGAAGTTTTTGAAATTGAATCTCAGCATTGGTTTTTTCAATTCTTGTTTGAATGGCTTTACTTTGGGCGGCATCGTTTCCAAGCGGCATCGCAAAAACCGCTCCCACCACATAGGTTGGGTAATCAAAAGACATCGCTTCTGAAAGGGCTGTGTGATAGGTTTCGCTTAAGCCATTTCCAGAAACGCTTCCTACAAAGTTAAAGGTTGGGAGCTTTTCATTTTTCGCGACGTTGAAGTCCAATGTTTTGGCATCAAGATTCTCTTTTGCTTCTTGAAAGGCTTTTTGGTGTTTGAGGGCAAAGGCCGTTGATGTTTTAAAATCAAAAGTTTCAGGATCAAACGGAACGTCTTCTTTTGGAAAGGTGGGTTCTTTGACCTGGAGCGTTCTTAAGAATTCTTCCAAAACAACTTTATAATCGTTATTGGCCAATAGAAGCTCATTTTTACGAGACAGCATATTGGCGTGGGATGCCAGAAGGTCTGTTTTTTCAATCGTGCCGAGTTTTATTTTCTTTTGATTGGCTCTAAAAAGATTTTGGGCATCTTCGTAGGCTTTTTTTTGAATGTCTACAAGTTGTTTTTTAAAAGCAAAGCGCCAGTAGAGTTTTGTAATCTCTGCAATGACTTTTTCTGCTTGGGCGCGATATTTATGCATTTGGGCAGTCTTTCGTTTTTTCCCAGAACGCAACACTTTTTGGTCATTGATCCCAAAAGAATTTTCTAAGAGGGGATGTGTGGCAACGAGTTCTAGTTTAGGATCCCAGTAATTGGGTTTAGCGGCAAAGGAGGAATCTGTGTGTTTATAGTAATTTTTAAAGTTCAATTCAAACTTTGTGCCAAAAATGAATTTTTTTTCCAAGCCTGCATTGAGATTTGCGGTTTGGTTTAATGTGCCAGAAATGGAACTTGCCGGTTTGTCTTGGTCATGGGTCCAGTCCATGTTGGATTTTAAAGTTAAATCAAAGCGGGAAGTTGCATCATATAAGTACGCCTCCCCACGCTCTTTTTCCAGATCTGCCAGTTTTAAATCCAAGTTTTGTTTCAGTGCAATATCGATGGTTTCTTGAAGTGTGATGGGACGTGCTTGAAGTGCCAATGCGAAAGGTGAGATAAAAATGGGAGTGAATAAAACAAGAATGAAAAGAGATCGATATTTAAGGTGCGGAAGTAAAGCGCAGCCCGAAGGGCGAGCCATGAAGCACCTAAATATCGATCTCTTTTCATACATACTTTTCGACTCCATTTTTCGGACACAGTTTTTCTAAAGGGCACTTCGAGCACAGGGGCTTTCGGGCATTACAAATGGCTCTGCCATGGTGAATCACCAGATGAGAATACAAGGTCCAGTCTTTTTTGGGAACAATTTTCATGAGTTCACGCTCCATTTTAACAGCATCTTTTTCAAGACTTAAGCCCAATCTTTTATTGACACGCAACATATGCGTATCGACCGTAAGGCCAGGAATATCATAGGCATTCCCTAAGATGACATTGGCTGTTTTTCGCCCAACACCGGGAAGCTTCACCAATTCTTCCATGGTTTTAGGGACCTGTCCTCCATGTTTCTCACAAATCATTTGAAACGCCCCACGGATGCTTTTTGCTTTATTGCTGTAAAAGCCCGTGGAACGAATATAGGTTTCCAATTCTTTTTGAGAAATTCCGGAAAAGTCTTTTGATTTTTGACAGCGTTTAAAGAGGGCTGGCGTTACCAAATTTACACGTTTATCGGTACATTGCGCAGATAAAATCGTTGCCACCAAAAGCTGCTCCGGATTTTTAAAATCCAAGGCACATTTCGCATCGGGGTAAGTTTTTTTAAGGATCTGGATAATTTTTAAGGCTTTTTTCATTTATACGATCGTAAAAATTTCATTACATCTTCATAAGACCGTGTATTTAAAACGTCCTTCTTTTCCAGCCAGCCTTTTCGGGCCATTTGAATGCCATAGCGGATCACTTGAATGCCGTCCGATTTATGGGCGTCTGGGTTGATGCTCACCGGTACTTTTTTGGATTTGGCGTACTTACAAATGTGCCAGTCGATATCCAGCCGCTCAGGGTGGGCGTTGAGTTCCATGGCTTTGCCATAATCTGCTGCGACATCGACCAATTGGTATAAGTTTACAGGATAGGCATCGCGCTTGGAAACGAGTCTTCCTGTGGGATGGCCAATCATGGTGACATGTTTATTTTTAAGTGCTTTCACAATTCGGTTTGTCATGTCTTTTTCTGTCATCTTAAAATTGGAATGAATGGAAGCAATCACAAAATCAAACCCAGCTAAAATTTTATCGGGATAATCCAGCGAGCCATCAGATCGAATGTCAGATTCTGTACCTTTTAAAATTTTAATTTTACCACGCGTGGCGAATTTCTTTTGAAGTTGATCGATTTCAGCTTGTTGTTTTTTAAGACGATCGGGTTTTAAGCCATTGGCATAATATGCACTGGGAGAGTGGTCTGAAATGCCAATGTATTCCAATCCCAGATCTTGAGCGGCTTGAATCATTTCTTCCAGGGTGTTTCTGCCGTCGGAATACGTTGTATGATTGTGAAAGGTTCCTTTTAAATCTTTGAAAGTGACAAGATGGGGGAGCTTGTCCCCTTTTTGGGTTGCTTCAATTTCCCCACTATCTTCTCTCAGCTCGGGTTCAATATACGAAAGTCCTAATTTTTCAAACAACGCAGCTTCAGATGAACAACTCAAGCTTTGTTTCCCCTTAAAAAGGCCGTATTCATTCAGCTTTAAGCCTTTTGTTTTTGCAATG
>MGRI01000112.1:0-297 GCA_001798105.1 Deltaproteobacteria bacterium RIFCSPHIGHO2_02_FULL_40_11 | reverse complement strand
CTGTAAAATAATGCAATGCAAAGGGAAATTCTTTGGAGCTTACCACGCGTAAATCTACATTGATGCCCGCATTTAAAATAAGAGAAGATTTGGTTTCCCCTTTTGAAAGTACGAGGTGAACTTCTGGATAGTTTGTAAAAAAATCCATCACAGGTTTTGATTTTTGGCTCGCCACCAAAAGATCAATGTCCTTGACCGTGTCTTTAAATCTGCGAAGCGAGCCTCCAATTTCAATTTTTTGAACATCTTTGCATTTTTCCAGATATGTTTTTAGTTTTTGAGCTTCTTTAAGAGCTG
>MGRI01000111.1 GCA_001798105.1 Deltaproteobacteria bacterium RIFCSPHIGHO2_02_FULL_40_11 | reverse complement strand
ATCACACGATCTTTCTTGCTACAATTTTCGCCAATGTCAGAAATTGACAAAGAAGATGTATTCGTCGCTAAAATCGCCTGCGGATGCATTCTTTTTTCAAGCTCTAAAAATACTTTTTGTTTTACTTCAATGTTTTCAACCACAGCTTCAATGGCCATGTCTGCATGTTTGAACCCTGTGTAATCTGTCGTGGGATGAATGAGAGACATTTTTTGATCCAGTTCGCGCTTTGTCAGCTTTTTACGCTCCACAAGTTTTGCATACAACGCATGTGCATGCGCTAACCCTTGTGCCACCGCTTTTTCATGAATGTCTTTGAGTCGGGTCGAAATATCTTTAAAACTTAAAAGTTGGGCAATCCCGCCGCCCATGGCCCCGGCCCCAATCACAGCACTGCTTTCAATTTTTCTGGGTTGAATATTGGGATCCTCTACCCCTTTTTGTTTTTTCATTTTTTCTTGTAAAAAGAAAATACCAATTAAGTTTTTACTGACCCCAGTATCTGAAAGATCCCCAAATCCTTGGGCCTCAATTTTTAAAGCATCTGTAATGCCATGATCTAAGGTTTCATAAATAACATCCAAAGCTTTGAGTGGCGCGGGATAATGTCCCCCCGTTTTTTTCAAAATCTGTTCCTTGGCTTTCTTATAAACCAAGTTTCGTCCCAATCGATTTTGCTCTAAAAGAAGTGACAACAGCGTCAGTTTTTTTCTTTTTTTCTTTTTCCAAAGCCCAAGCTCGATCACTTGAATGGCGCGCTCCAATAAAATTTCTTTGGGAACCACTTCATCGACCAACCCTGTTTTTAAACATTTCTGGGCCTGCCATGATTTGGCGGCTAAAATCATATCCAATGCGTTTTGAAGCCCAACCAGTTTTGGGAGCCGAACGCATCCGCCCATACCGGGTAAAATCCCAAGCGAAACTTCAGGTAATCCAATTTTGGTTTTAGGGTCATCGGTCGCAATGCGATATTTAAACCCCAACGCAAGCTCGGTTCCGCCGCCCAAACACGCACCATGAATGGCTGCAACCGTTGGAAATGGAAGGTGTTCAACGAGGGTCGGTAATCTTTGGGCATCGAGCGATTTTTCTGTGCCTTCTTGAGAGGTTGTAATGGATAAAATTTCATTGATATCTGCGCCTGCAATAAAAATATCGGGCTTGGCACTGATTAAAATTAAGCCCTTCAATCCTTCTTCCACTTTGAGACGGTTCAAAATGGTTTCAAGTTCTTTGCCCACTTCAGAAGAAATTTTATTAATTTTTTCACCTTCCAAGTCGAAGGTCAAAATGGCAATCTGATTTTTAATGTCAACGTGGAAAGCGCTCATGATCCAACCCTTTCTAAAATCATGGCTCCGCCTTGCCCACCGCCGACACACAATGTGGCCAAACCGAACTGAACATTTCTTCTTTGCATTTCTTTCATCAAGGTTAAAACAATACGTGCCCCACTGGCGCCGACAGGATGCCCTAAAGCAATGGCGCCGCCATTGACATTTAACGTTTCGGGATCAATCTCTCCTAATGCATTTGAAAGCCCCAATTTTTCTTTTGCAAATTTTTGGCTTCCAAATGCTTTTAAAACGGCCATGACTTGGGTCGCAAAGGCTTCGTTAATTTCCCAAAGTCCGATATCACGCACAGTAAGCCCTGCCTTGTCCAAAGCTTTTTTTGCTGCAAACACAGGCCCTAAGCCCATTCGCTTTGGGTCGCAGCCTGAAAATGCATACGATTTTATTTTTGCAAGCGGCGAATATCCCAAAACACTGGCCTTTTCTTCGCTCATCACAACCAAACTCACCGCGCCATCTGTAATTTGACAACTGTTCCCCGCCGTAACTGTCCCATAATACCGATCAAAAACAGGTTTTAATTTTTGGAGCTTTTCAAAAGACTGATCCCTTCTGGGGCCAATATCTTCTGTCACCACAACATCATACTTGGGAGGGACATAGACAGCCATCATTTCTTGTAAGAACTTTCCATCGTCTTGGGCTTTTAATGTACGCTCGTGGCTTTGTAGCGCATATTGATCTTGGTCATCGCGTGAAATCTGCCATTCTCGGGCCAAAACTTCCGCTGTTTGTCCCATCGATAAGCCACAAAATGGATCGGTCAGCCCTTCTAAAAGCGCAATTCGAGGACGATAAAAAGACAATCGAAATTCACTCAAAACTTTTATTTTTTGAAGCAAAGACTTTGCACGCATCAGCTTTGACAAAAAAAGTGCATATTTTTTGGGGAAAATCAGCGGAATATTGCTCATGGATTCTGTTCCGCCACACATCACAATCGAGGATTCCCCTAAGCGAATTTTATCGCTGGCTTCGGCGATGGCTTCCATGCCAGAGGCACAATTCCTGGCCACCGTGTGCGCGGGAACATGGCGCGGGATACCGGCATTTAACGCAATCACACGGGCGGGATTTGCGGTCTTGGAATCTTGGCTAATATTGCCATAAATGACATCCTCAATCTCTTTCGAAGAAAGATCCAGCCTGCACAAAAGTTCACTGACGACCATTCGCCCCAAATCGTGCGCACCCAAAGCATCAAAATGCGCTCCCGCTTTTACAAAGGGCGTACGTAGACCATCAATAATGACAGGTTTTGGCATCGCATGTTAACGCATATCACTCATGAAAGTGACATTTCAACTGAAAAATGATACTTTTAAGGTATGCATTCTCGGGCAATTTTCATTTATATGATTTGCCTCATGATTTCTGCAGTTCTAACGTCTTTATTGTATTGCGTCTTAATGTAGAATGCGACTTTTTGAGAGATTCACGTAACTCCCATGACAAATTTTCTGGCTTTCATCTTTGGGGGCCGCCAAGTGTTCTTGAGATTCTTCAATTTCCACATAATGATCAAAAGACACAATGACGGTTTGAGAGACATTGTTTTGTTGGCTATACACATGCAATTGAATTTCAGCATCTTCCGGAATGTATCGACTAAAAGCAATCCGTACATCATGCGCATCTTTTAAAGACTCATCTTCTTGAACGACCCGCAATTTTAAAAGCTCAATCACGCGATCATCCAACCCGGAATCAAAAATACGAACTTTTTCAACCAACTCGTCTCTGCCAAACACCATTCGGAATGCGTACGCATCTAATTTTAATTTTTGCTGAAGCTTTTGTCCCATTTCATCTTCTAAAGAAGGCCACTTGGGGCGATCCATCTGGGGATACATCCGAATCCACAGTTTTAAATCCATGTCATGGTAGAGCAATTCTTTTTCAATATAGGATTTTTTCTTACACTTGGGACACTGAATAATATTAATTTCACCATTCAGAAGTTGGGATTTGAGACCCTTATTCTCTGTGACATTAATAGAATCCCAAAGAATGGTTTCAAACTCATGACCGCATGCGCAATTCAACTGGAAGGACCGACTTTCTGCCATCCATCGCTCACGTTTAAAACTACATTAATTTTTGACGCGTTCGATATACGCATTGTTGGTCGTATCAATGCGTACAATATCTCCTTGTTTCACAAACTGAGGGACTTGGACCACCAATCCGGTTTCTAAAGTTGCAGGTTTTGTAGAACTTGTCACAGTGGCTGTCTTCAAACCTGGAACGGTAGACGTAACAGTTAAGTCAACGGATTTGGGGAGTTCACAGGACATGGCTTTTCCCTCAAAAAACACAACGACAACACTTTGGTTGGGACTCAGGTAAGAATCGATATCTCCAACCTTATCTCTTCCTAAAGAGATTTGTTCATGATTTTGCATATCCATGAAAAAAAACTCATCTTGATCCTGATACAAATATTCCATTTGACGATGATCCAAATGCGCTTTTTCAACTTTATCGCTGGAAGCATAACGCATTTCTTTTTGAAGCCCCGAATCGAGATTTCGAAGTTTGGCTTGAATAAAGCCGCGTTTGTTTCCAGGCGTTGCATGGTGAACGTACATCACACGATGGAGTCCACCGTTTTCTTTAATCACCATACCGACGCGAAGTTGTGTAGCCGAAATCATTGATTTTATTATATTAAATGTGCATCCCTTCGTAAAGCAATTTTCCATGCGCCGAATGGAAGCGTTTTGGATGCAATGCACTGGCATCAATCGATTGATATTTTCTAAAAGTAATCAATTCACTTAACGCAAGTCCCACACCATAAGATTGCATGGCCCCACGCCCTGTAAAAGAATGCGCTTCATAAATTTTATACTTGGGATCCACGCAGCCCATCACCCCACTTCGATCCGGGGTAACAGAATAAAGCCCCGCCCATCCGGTTAAATGCTTTAAAGCTTCGGCTCGGGTCATGCGTTGATACAGTCTGGGCCAAATTTCTTTTTCAAAAAACAAATCGCCATCATATTTAAAATTATATCCAGAAGGCTCATTGGGGGTGGCATACCCTGCCAAAATATGCTTGGCTTCTGCGTGAAAATAAACCCCACTGGAATCCACAATCATTCCCTGCCCAGATAAATCCAACCCTTGGCAATCAAAAATGGAAACTTGTCTTCGAACCGGATAACAATCAATTTTATGTCCATATAAACGTGAGATATTTTTTGCCCAAGCGCCAGCTGCATTTACCAAAACATCTGTTTTTATTTTTATTTTTTCCTGAAAATGGGGTTCTTGGGCCTTGGCTAAAATTCCAAACACATCTTCTAGGTTTGGTTTTTTTTGCTCAACACATAAATTTTCATAAATAATTTCTAAACCCTTTTCTTTTTTACCAATATCGACCACACGCGCCCCATCGATCAATGAAACACCCTGTTTTTTAGCCTCAGATCGAAAATATTGTTTCAATAAGTTGGGATTAAAAATCCCATCTTTGGCAGAATAGGTAGCTCCCACCAGGTCGTCTGTTTTATCTAAAAAGGGAGCCCTATTTTTAAGATCTTCAACTGCGAGCTCTTCAATTGAAATCTGATGCTTTTGAAAAATACCTTGGTGGTCCTGATAGGTCTTCCAACTTTTGGCATCGTGCAACCACAAATACCCTTTTTGGCGAAATCCAAAATTTTGGGGATCCGTTTCCAAAAATGAAATCGTGGCTTTGGAAAGCTCAACATTTACATCATGCCACCAAAGTGTACGAATGCCACCGGCATTCAGTTCCGAAGATGAATATTTTCCTTCCAAATCAATATCTAAAAGGGCGATATTTTTGGAACCTGTTTTAGAAAGATGGTAGGCAACAGAACTTCCAATCAGCCCACCACCGATAATGATGATGTCATAGGATGGCATGTGCAAAAATATTACTTAAGAAATGATTGAACGCAAGCAATTTAACTTGAACAAACCACCTGGAATTGCTACACAATTTGTACATGGGTACAATTCAACTTCCCGAAGAAACGCAAAAAAAACTCGATGAAATTGTGGGTGAAAATATATTGCTCACAACGGTAGATAAAATTTCTAATTGGGCGCGGTATTCTGCCATTTGGCCTTTTACATTTGGCTTGGCCTGTTGTGCCATTGAAATGATGACGGTGGGTTCTCCCAGATACGATCTGGATCGCTTTGGGGCCGGTGTTTTTCGTGCCTCCCCCAGGCAAGCCGACCTTATGATTGTTGCCGGCACCGTTACGCTGAAAATGGGAGAACGCTTGGCCAGGCTGTATCACCAAATGCCTGAACCCCGGTATGTCATTTCCATGGGAAGTTGCGCCACACATGGCGGCCCTTATTGGCAACATGGCTACCATGTTTTAAAAGGGGTCGATCGCGTGGTTCCTGTGGATGTGTATGTCCCCGGCTGCCCTCCTCGCCCAGAAGCGCTGATTGAAGGTATTTTACTTTTACAAAAGAAAATTCGAAAAGATTCCATTACACGCGCTTCTTTAAAACGCTGGTTTCCCGCGAAATCTCAAACAGGGCAGGTGTCCGCATGACCCTTGAAGATATTTTTAAAAAACTGAAAGAGAAATTTCAAGATGGAGTTTTGGAACTTAAAATCCCTGATGAAAAATATAAAGGTGACGCATTTATAATGATTGATGCCAAAAAAAATCATGCCGTTTTAAAATATTTAAAAGAAGAAGCTTCACTTTTGTTTGACAACTTGCTTTGCATTTCCGGCGTAGATTATAAGGACTATTTTTCGGTTGTATACCACCTACATTCCTATACCCACTTACACAAAGTGGTGATCAAAGTGCACTTACAAGAACGTGAAAATCCGAAATTGGATTCTGCTTTCGATCTTTGGAAAGGCGCCAATTGGTTGGAGCGAGAAATTTTTGACATTTTAGGAATCCATTTTTCAAACCACCCTGATCTTCGCAGAATTTTACTCCCAGATGATTGGGAAGGCTACCCTTTAAGAAAAGATTACAAAACCCAAGAAACCTGGCACGGGATCAAGGTAGGCATGTAATGACAGAGACGACACTCCAAACACAAGAGCTTCGCATTAATATGGGTCCGCAGCACCCTTCTACCCACGGTGTGCTTCGGGTGGAGCTTGTCACAGATGGCGAAATTGTAAAGCGCGCCATCCCACACATTGGTTATTTGCATCGTTGTTTTGAAAAACATGCAGAAAATATCGACTACATGGGCGTCATGCCTTTTGTCGATCGCATGGATTATGTGGCTTCGATGAATAACGACATGGGCTATGCCATGGCCGTTGAAAAACTCATGCAAGTGGAAATCCCAAAACGCGCGGAATACATTCGTGTGATTATGGCAGAACTCAATCGCATTGCTTCGCACATTTTGGCCATTGGAACATTTGGCCTAGACGTTGGCACCTTTACGCCTTTTATGTGGTGCTTTCGAGACCGAGAACTTATTTTAGATATTTTTGAAATGACCAGTGGCGCAAGGCTTCTTTATAACTATCTTTGGATTGGGGGCGTGTGGATGGATTTAACCCCTGGGATCGAAGAAAAAATAAAAGAATTTTGCGATTATTTTGAACCGAAAATCGATGAGATCGATACGATTCTGTCTTACAATTCTATTTTTATTCATCGCACGGCGAATGTGGGAATAATTTCATTAGACACAGCCATTAGTTATGGCCTCACAGGTCCAAACTTAAGAGGTTCTGGCAAAAAATGGGACCTCAGAAAAGATGAACCTTATTCTGTTTATCCAGAACTTGAGTTTGATATCCCCGTCGGAAGTGGCGAACAAGGCACAGTAGGCGACTGTTGGGACCGCTACATTGTTCGCGTGCGTGAGATGCGAGAATCTTTAAAAATCGTACGCCAAGCCTTAAAACAAATTCCCGAAGGCTTATTTCGTGCCCCGATTCGAAAAGTGCGCCCACCTGCAGGCGAAGCCTATACAAAAGTTGAAAACCCAAGAGGTGAACTTGGATTCTACATTGTTTCTGATGGCTCGCTCAAACCCTATCGCGTCAAAGCAAAATCGCCCTGCTTTACAGCGATTAGTTGTCTCGACGAAGTCTCTAGAAATGAAATGATTGCAGATGTGGTCGCCATTATTGGGAGCTTTGATATTGTTTTAGGCGAGGTGGACAGATGAAGTCTTATTTCCTTAACATTTTCAAGAGCTTACGCAGCATTCTGAAAGGAATGCTTTTAACAGCAAAATACGCTTTTACCAAAAAAGCGACCATCCAATACCCTTTTGTAAAACGCGAACTTCCCACCCGAACGCGTGGACAATTGTTTTGTAATATTGATGACTGTATTGGCTGTAAACTTTGTGCCGTGGCATGCCCCGTAGATTGTATTTATATTACCGCAAATAAAAAAGGCCCTACGGAAGAAATCAATCACACGTCTGAAGAATCCGGGAAAAAGCCCAGACGTTTTCATCTGCCTCAATTTGATATTGATTTTACGCTCTGTTGTTGGTGTGGACTGTGTACGGATGTCTGTCCCACAAATTGCCTCTACATGACCAAAAACTACGAATTTTCAGCAGAAAAAAGACAGCAACATATTTGGCAGTATGGCGAAGGCCATAAACCTGGCCCCAAAACGGAGTTCAATCGCCCCGGGGATCAATTAAAACTGTATGTGGATTAAAACAACTCTGGTTTGGTTGGTTTGTGTTGCGGGGTTTGGAACTGGATTTTATTTTTACTTTCGCTTGTTTCGTTATCTTCAAACGGGAAAATCTGAAAATCGTTTTGATCAAATTCCTCAAAGACTCAAAAATATTTTAATTGGCGTTTTAGGCCAAAAGAAAATGTTTAAAGATTTTCTGCCCGGCCTTTTACATGCCTTTATTTTTTGGGGTTTTATCATCATTTCCATTGGAACGATTGAAATGATTTTAGAAGGCCTCTTTCCTGGCTTTAATCTTTCTTTCCTGGGTATATCCATTTATTCGGGCATTCTATTTTTTCAGGATGTTTTTTATACGTTGGTCTTAACTGCTGTTTTATTTTTCTTTTTTAGACGCATCGTTTTAAAACCCAAGCGCCTCACTCCCCTTTCCGCGCATTCCGCTTGGGATGCTTATTTTATTTTAACGCTTATTTTATTGATCGTTACAAGTTCACTGACCATGGGGGGCGCCAGACTTTTGATCGAAGCCCATCCGTGGGATCATTGGCGCCCGGTTTCTTTTTTGATTGCCTCTTTTCTAAATACGACGTCTCCATCACAGGCTGGCCTTTTTTGGATTTCTGAAATTTCGTGGTGGATCCATTTTTTGGTGGTTCTTGGATTTTTCATGTACCTCCCCTTTTCAAAACACCTGCATGTCATGGCTGCGGCTCCCAATATTTTCTTTTCCAGACTCACGCCCAGAGGTCGGCTTAAAAAAATCAACCTAGAAGACGAATCCCAAACCTCTTTTGGCGCTGGCAAACTCGAAGAACTTCCCTGGAAAGCGATTTTAGATGGTTATGCCTGTACAGAATGTGGCAGGTGTAATGAGTTTTGTCCAACCTATAATACGAATAAACCCTTAAAGCCCAGAAGTCTTATTGTAAACCTTCGCCATCATGCAGAAAAGAAAGGCCATGCGCTCTACACCAAAAATGAAGCATCCGAAGAACTCAAAAAAGACATGATTCAAGATGTCTTTACAGAAGATGCCATTTGGGATTGCACGAGTTGCGGCGCGTGTGTAGAAGCTTGCCCCGTTTATATTGAACACGTGGATCATATTATTGAAATGCGTCGAAGCCTTGTTTTGATGCAAGGCAAAATGGAGCCAGAAGCCCAAGCTGTCTTTAACAATTGGGAAAATCATTCCAACCCATGGGGACTTCCCCAAGCCACACGTGGCGATTGGGCCAAAGATTTAGGGATTCCGCTTTTAAAAGACAATGCGAATGTCGAATATCTCTATTATGTGGGATGCGCCGCTTCGTTTGACAAACAAGCGCAAAAAATTGCTGTTTCTTTTTCAAAATTACTCCAAAAAGCAGGGGTCAGCTTTGGTATTTTAGGTGAAGAAGAAAAATGTAATGGCGAGTCTTGCAGACGCTTAGGGAATGAATACCTGGCCCAACAAATGATTCAAGACAATATTTCTGTCTTAAAAAAATACAATGTTAAAAAGATTTTGGTCAATTGCCCCCATTGTTTAAACACTTTAAAAAATGAATACCCCGATTTTGATGCCCACTTTGAAGTCACCCACCATAGCGTTTTTTTAAAGAAACTTATGGATGAGGGAAAACTAAAGCTGCGAAGTCATTCCCGTGAAGGCGGGAATCTCCTAGACAAAATCACATTCCACGATCCTTGTTATTTGGCAAGATACAATGACATCACCGAAGCCCCCCGGGATCTCTTGCAACTTTCTTCAGGTGAAAAGCCTCTTGAAATGGAAAGAAACCGAAAAAAAGGATTTTGCTGTGGCGCAGGCGGCGGCAGAATGTGGCTTGAAGAAAAACGAGGCTCTCGCATTAATGTAAACCGCGTAGAAGAAGCGATCAGTACAGGCGCCAAAACCATCGCAGCTTCTTGCCCCTTTTGCATTACCATGCTTCAAGATGGCTTAAACGCCAAAAACAAAGAAACTGAAATCCAAACCAAAGATATTTCTGAAATTTTATTCTCGGCTGTCGAGTAAGATTATTCGTTGGGGAATATAATTTTTTTCGGGATATTCTTTCCCATTTTACGAAGTGTTTCTATATCAATAAGCCTTTTTTTAATTTCTGGTTTTTCTTGTTCTTTCTTTAGATACGCAGTAACTTTCTTTAAATCATAATTGAAGCGACCAAAAAAATTATCTCGCAACTGTCGTGTAAGATCTAATGGATTTTCTTCTTTAAAATTTTTCTTTTTTGCTTTCATATTCTTCCCTCTTTTTAAATCCTACATCAATTGAAGTGGCGTTACGATCATGGGCGTATGCAATCCTAATTTTTCATTCACACGATTTAAATGTTTTAGCTTGTTTACATTTGCTAAGTGCCTTTGATTCCATGATAGCAAATAATCAACCTTATAGAAAGCGCAAACTGCCAGATGATATGCATCCCCACGAAATCCTTTCTTATTTTCATCTGGAGCCAATTTATTTTTTATATAAAACCTAGCCAATTCTTCAATTTCATCATTGATGGGCAAAAGACCTACCTTCCCTATAAATCTCAAAGTCTCTTCTTGATGGAGATAATCCCCATCCCCCAATTCCTCGACAGCTGTAGGAGAAGAACAAATAAAAAAATCGGCCCTTCTTTTTTTCCACCATTCACGCGTTGCATCTCGAAAAAACTTAGCCTCAGGAAGCATCGAAAAATAAAAACTAATAACATTTGAATCTAAATAGACAATGTCTGCTGAAGGCTTCTTATGCTTGTTTTTCACAGAAGGACTTTAGCTGGATGCAAAAAATAATGAAAGAAAAATTTTAACGTTCAGATTCTTGACGTGGCAACTTATCGGCTGGGATAACTGAATATGTAATATTCCCATTTTCATCTTCAGAAACTCTATAAAGAACATCCACGTTATAGACAGGTTGATCTCGCTCTTCTTTTATTTGATCGGGGCCTGTCCAAATCAAAGAACCGCGAAAAGCAACACGCGTATCTTTATATTTTGACAAATCGTACTGCTGCGATTGCAAGGGATAAAGGTCTACGCCTTCCACTTCAATATAATTTTTCAGCAATCCCCCGCTAAAAAATCCTCTATTCCTAAGCTGGCCAACGCCTTTAATCTGATGATCTTCCGTTTGGGAAATGGCATGATTTAACACGTCTTTGTAACGCTGTGCCTTTTTAAATTTTCCTATGCCTCCCCTATATAAAATAACCGAGGTTTCAAGATCCTTAAACTCTTCTACTTCTAGGGCATCCCTTTGAAGATAATGAAATACCCCATCTTTATATCTCATACTCATCGTCATCTTAAGAAAATTTGGATCATAAACCTCATAATAAATAACATCCCCCTCTTGTTGCTTGCCCGTAATTAATACCGCATGATTTTCAGAATTATTATCTCCATACGTTACATCCAAACCAATAATAACAGGATTCCCTTGCCTTAATTCTGCATCAATTTTTTGAACAATTTGTTCATTCGAATCCGTAGGGATGAGATGAAGAATTTTACAAATTAAATGAGGCTTAACTTGTATTATATTTTCAACAAAATTGTACTCATTTAAAAAAGAGGTGAGCACATCACCATAATTTTTTGATAAATCCAGAATGGATTCAAACCCGGTAATTGTCACAGGCAGTTCATCACAAAAACTCCAGACTAACATTTGCTTAACTTTTTCCTTAGACATTCGAGGACCGAGGGGCTCAAAATGGATTACATCTGAAAGAACTGCTTTTTGTAATGTTGCCATTGAAAGACAGCGCCCAGGAGCCCCATTCGAAAAGGCAAGCTTATCCGCATCATTTAATGGAACACGTAAAATCTCATCTGCCAAAATGAGGGGCATACTCAAAATAAAGATCCAAACCACCAAAAACAACACTTTAATTCGACACCTCTGCATGAAAATCTTATCGGAATTTTCCTTACTCCACCTTAGGCTTTTGCTCCAACTCTGGAAAAACGTTCCATCCTCGAGCCAGCCCAACCAAAGGACGAACACCACATACGCTCGCTAAAAGTTGTCCTTGGGTGACAGGTTGTACATGCCGAATTTCTTGAAAAGCTCTGCCGAGAAATGCAAAAACCGAAAATCTTAAAATTCCAGAAAGTAAAAATATAGAATAAAAAGAAGATCCCAATAATTTTGGAAAGATTTCAAGGGCCTGCCCCCCTAGAACGGTTCCCAAAAATATGCCCAACCCACTAATTAAATTAAAATAGCCCAGACACCTGGCCCGTTTGGCAGGTGTTACAGCATCAAAGATAAAAGTAACCGTACATAACGCAAATGCACCCCACACAAACCCCGCGTAAAATTCAATGAACATCAAGTACACGACATTTTTTGAAAATAACCAGCACACTGGAACAAAAGAAATAAGAAATCCAACCAGTTTTAAAAGCCGTGCATTCCCCGTAATATCTGCGTGTTTTCCCCAAATGGGATAAGAAATCAACCCTGCCACAATCCCCGAAAAATGGATGAACATATAAAGTAAATAATTGAGTTTTAATTCCTCCAAAAGATACACGCTGTAATAAGGTGCAGCGACATGTGTGGCAAACATAATGCCTGCGGAATACAACACAAATTTTACAAAATTACTTTTTTTCGCTTGGCGAATAAAATCAAAAAATGAAAAATGAGTGCCTGGAACCCATTCATGTTTTACATCATGAAATTTGGCCATCAAATGAGATGAAATGGCCCGACAAAGTGCTGCAAACAAAAATAAAAGAAAGAAAGCATACACTTCTGAAATTTTTTTAACGTAAAAAAGAAAAACCCCTGAAAAAATAACTCCCAACATGCCGCTTAATCCCGTAATCTGTGCACGCCATCCCATGTAATGCCCTCTTTTTTCAGGCGGTAAATAATCGCTTACCAAACTTCCCCAAATGGTATTACTGAGTCCCAAAAGAATTCGAAAAATACTCACACATAAAATCAATGCATAAAAGTGCGTATCTGTTCGAAAAAAAACAATCAGCGCAATACTGAAAAGCATCATGGATTGAAACAGGGTTGTCATCACCAAAAAATACACACGCGAAGACCGAAACCATTGAAGCGAACGCACGGCAATCAGTTGCATCATAGCTGACATTAAATGGGGAACAGCCACCACCCAGCCCACTTGCGTAGGGCTTAATCCCAAAAACAAGGCATAGGGCACCAAAAAATAATCGATGACTGCAAGCATGATGTGGGCAGGAATGCCTTCTTGCCATGCAATGCGTAGACTACGATAAACTTGTGGTGTTAAACTCATACCGAACATCCTCAATTTATCTGGTTCTCAGAAAAAAAGGGAAGAAAAATTTTGAATCTTTTACGATTTTTGAATTGAAATCTGTGCATCGGTTTTAGACTGAAGCACTGATTGTAAATTTTGAGAGATTTTTAGAAAAGCTAAAGAGACTGGGGACTTTGGATGAGAAATTAAAATAGGGACGCCACAATCGCCTTGTTTACACACAACACCATCCAGTGGAACCGCACCCAAAAATGGCATTTGCCATTCGCCTGCGGCTTTTTCACCACCCCCCATTCCAAAAGTATCTCCATTCATGTTTTCAATCACACCTAAAAGTGGAACATTTACTTTCTTAAACATTTGAACGGCACGTCGGACATCTGCGATGGCCACTTCTTGTGGCGTGGTTACGACCACTGCTCCGGTCAGTGGAATCAGCTGACTCAAAGACAATTGCGCATCGCCTGTTCCTGGCGGTAAATCGACAATCAACGTATCCAATTCACCCCAATTCACGCGTGATAAAAATTCATGGAGCATTTTATGAATCATGGGCCCCCGCCAAATGACAGCTTGATCCTCTTCTGTAATAAAGCCAATCGACATGGCCTTTAACCCATGCGCTTCGAGGGGTTCAATGATACCTTCCTCATTGGAAGCAGGCTTTTGTCCGCGAAGCCCAAGCATAATGGGAATCGATGGCCCATAAATATCGGCATCTAAAAGCCCCACTTTTTGACCTTGCTGATGTAACGCCAAAGCAAGATTTGTAGCTGCGGTGGATTTTCCAACCCCACCTTTTCCGCTTCCGACGGCAATAATATTTTTAATGTTTAACTGCATAGGATGATAAGGCTAGCAACATCCTCCACCCTGTCCGTGGCCACCGCCACCATGTTCATGGCCACCGCCGGATCCACATCCACCGCCACCGCCAGATCCACAACCACCGGAACCACAGGCGCAACCGCCTTGTTTGGGGGCTTCGTTGGGATTATGAAGTTTAAATCCTGCGCCTTGCGGGCC
>MGRI01000110.1:21017-25271 GCA_001798105.1 Deltaproteobacteria bacterium RIFCSPHIGHO2_02_FULL_40_11 | reverse complement strand
TAGATATCGCCTATATGATAGGCGGTATAATCTTCATTGGCAACTCATTCCCCCTTGAAAGGTTGGCTACAAGGATTCAAGCACGCGCTCTTTTTCTTTCAAACATCGCTATACTTGACCGTGCTCAGCAAAAACGCCTTGTGGGTTTACAAGTACGAGATACATTGCCTAAACGAGCCCATGGACGTTATATGCAGACGCTTCGGATGGAATATAAAAGGCTTGAGGGGTGGAAGATTGGTGATAGCTGGAAATCCACTTTAAGAGAAGACGCAAAAAGAAAAACGCTCAACATTATGAAACAAGAAGTTGCTGAAAAAGTCTCAAAAATTGAGGCGCAAGCCAATCGCAGATTGTTGCGTGCAAAAGTGCTGCGCGGTGGTGCTAAGTTTTTAAGCTTTGGCGCCAGGGGAATGAGATATGTCCTAGGTCCGCTTGCAATTGCTTTTGGAGCTACTGAGATGATACGATTGCTAACGTCTGAGGCTTCAAACAGCGAGTTGACGGCAGAAGATCGGCTGCTCGATTTTGAAAAATCTGTCAGAACCTACCGGCATGATCCCGAGAGTATCGGAAATCAAAAGGCTTTGGTTGAAGCCAGCGCTGCTTCGCTACCCGATATTATTTCTGCTGTAGAACACAAAGTTGACGTTCAAAAAGAAGTGCTTTCGGACATTGAAAAGTCTGAAGACTTATCTGCTGAAGACAAAGAAGTGTTCAAGCACGCTGCCGAAATCGAGCTTGGACAAGCAAAAAAATCGCTTAAAAGTCATCAAGCAGCATTGGACTTAATAACGTCTGGCAATGACGCTTCTGATGAATCTTTAGAAAAACTTAAGATTCAAACAGAAAAGTTCTTGCAGTAAGACAAAAAACGCACATTAAAAATAGGCACATCCATTTTGATGTGCCTATTTTTTTATTACCTGACAAAAAAAGGTCATAAAGTGCCAATTTTGGGTACCTTTTTACGCTTAAACTTAAAAACAAAAGTAATTTCAACGCTGAACTCTTGGCATCGGTTTTGCACCTGTATAAATGTATGAAATTACTCGTTCGCATTTCTTTTTTAGGATTAATGATTATCGCGCTTCTTCTCACCGCCTGTGGCGAGGAAGGTTTTGATATTGAAAAACCCTTGAGCAAAATCTTTATTATGGATGATGGCTCTGGGGGAGATACGACAAAAACAAGCTTAAATAATGAAACCATTGAACGCTTAGATTTAGACCTGGATGACGAAAACAAAGTCCGTCAAAGCCTCGATGCCCTTTTAGATAAAGACATTAAAATTGAAACGGAAGAAGGAAGAAAAAATATTTTAAGCGCGTTGCAATACGCCTTTACAATGCTCCAACGCTCTGAGCTTTTACCCAAAGAAGACCGCTCAAAATGTAATTGCGATTATCAGTTTTCAACCTTTCAAAAAGCAGTCGATGTCATAGGGCAATATGCTGTTCAAATGCATCAACAAACCCTTGCAACCCGCAAAGAAGAAGAACCCAAAATATATGACACACTTTACAAGGCCTTTACAAAATCTAAAGAATATTTAACAGATATTTCTACAGTCAACATCACAGGCATGATTCAAGTCCAATCCGATAAAGACACCCTGACAGAAATTCAAAAATCTGCAAAAACCTATCTTGAAAAATTATCTCAAAAGGCCACAGACACGGACACAAAAACCGAAACTGATTGACATTCAAAACCGGCCTCGCTACATCTTTTTTTATGCAAACCGTTTTTATCTGTGCTGCCAAACGAACGCCCATTGGGGCTTTAAATGGCACGTTAAGCACCGTACCCGCGACCAAACTGGGAGCCGCAGCCATTGAAGCTGCACTGAAACAATCTGAAATCCCAGCCCAAGACATTGACGAAGTCCTGATGGGATGTGTCTTAACTGCTGGGCTGGGACAAGCCCCAGCCCGACAAGCTTCCCTTTTTGCGGGACTTCCCCCTTCTACACCAGCCACCACCCTCGGAAAAGTCTGTGGCTCTGGCCTAAAAGCAGTCATGCTTGGCACACAAGCCATTCAAACAGGGGACGCAAATATTGTGATTGCAGGTGGCATGGAAAACATGTCGCAAGCGCCCCATCTTTTAGAAAAATCGAGAACAGGCTATCGTCTTGGTCATCAAACCATTACAGATTCTATGATTAAAGATGGCTTGTGGGATGTGTACAACCAATTTCATATGGGGAATGCCGCGGAACTCTGTGTCAAAAAATATAGGTTTTCAAAAAGCGCGCTGGATGAATTTTCGATTCAAAGCTACGAGCGTGCCCTTTGGGCCCAAAAACAAGGATGGTTTCAAAAAGAAATGGTTTCTTGTGAAGTAAAACAATCCAAAAACATTGTTTTAATCACCCAAGACGAAGAACCCACAAAAATTCCTTTGGATAAAATTACAAGCCTCAAACCGGCCTTTGAAAAAACAGGCTCGATTACAGCAGGCAACGCCTCTAAATTAAACGATGGCGCGGCGGCCTTGGTACTTGTTTGCGAATCTGAAATGAAAAAAAGAAACTTAAAGCCCCTGGCGCGTGTCGTAGCCTCCGCACAACATGCCCAAGCCCCGGAATGGTTTACAACAGCACCCGTTCAAGCCATTCAAAAAGTTTTAAAAAAAGCGAATTTAAAGATTTCAGATATTGACCTTTTTGAAATCAATGAAGCCTTTGCAGCCGTCACCCTGGCTGCAATTCAAGATTTAAAGCTTTCAATGGATACCGTAAACATTCATGGCGGCGCGGTGGCCCTGGGACATCCCATTGGTGCCAGTGGCGCTAGAATTTTAACAACGCTTCTGTATGCTCTTGAACAAAAAGATTTAAAGCGCGGATTGGCAACCCTTTGTATTGGGGGCGGCGAAGCCGTGGCGATGATTATTGAAAGATAAAAATATAGCCAGGATAGGGTCTAAAAACATGGGGGGCAAAAGATATGTTTTTAAAACGCTACCCTGGCTAGGTGGAAAGAGTCTCACTTTTATAAAAGTGCAAACCCGGTGCCAAGTTTCCCCCCTTGAAATAACTTATTAAAATCCCTTGATTTTTGTTACACTATTAAAATGATATGAAAATAAGATGAGCCCCCCAGGGTGTCGATCTTATTGACGTAAACGGAGCTTAAACAATGACTCAAAAAATTAAAGGATTCATTTATTTAAACGGAAAAATCCTGGAGATGAAACAGGCCAAAATTCCTGTTTTAGACCATGGATTTTTGTACGGCGATTCTGTGTATGAAACCCTACGCACGTATAACGGGTACCCGTTGCAACTGAAAGATCATATCGACCGACTTTTTCGATCGGCGAAAAGCATTCACCTTCCTCCTCCAAAAAATAAAAAACAATTCAAGGCCATTATCCTAAAAACAATTCAAGCCTACTTTAAAAAATTTAAAAAAGAAGATGTTTATATTCGTATTATTATCAGCCGTGGATTTGGAGATATTGGGTTTGACCTTCACCTCTGCCCTTCACCCAATCTCATCATCATTATGAAAAAAGTGAGTGTGATCCCCCAAAAACATTATCAAAATGGCGTCCATTTGATTTTGGTTCCTCGCATTCGAAATAACCCCAAAGCCCTAGACCCCAATATTAAATCTGGAAATTACTTAAATAATTTACTGGCTTATCTTGAAGCCAAACGGAAAGGTGGGTTCGATGCCATCATGCTCAATGCCCAGGGCCATTTAACGGAAGGCACAAGAAGCAATCTTTTTTTGGTTCACAAAAATAAACTTTATACCCCACACTTAAAATCTGGTCTTTTAAAAGGCCTGACGCGAAGTTTAATTTTTGAAACGTGTAAAAAACATAAGATTCCCCTCATTGAAAAAACACTGAAGCCCAAAGATTTATTTTTGGCCCAAGAAGCCTTTACCTGTAGTTCCCTCCAAGCCATTTTGCCTGTAGTGCGTGTGAGTCATAAAAAAATTGGGAAAGGCAAACCCGGCCCACTCACAAAAAAACTCATGCATACATTTCAAAACGCCATTGAAGACAGCATTCGGAGAGAACATTGTTTAGATTCTTAACCCCTTTTGGTTTCATTTTTTTGTTGGGGTGTAGCTTAAATACAGTTCGCGTTGAGCTCGATTTAGACCAACAAAGCCTCCACCAGCTTCCCAAAGAAGATGCTAGCGTTTTATTTACAAGCCTGAAGAATCAAGCTCAAAATAATAAAACAGCACTCCAACTGGGATACTTGGCCTTTTATCTCAAAGACACCAA
>MGRI01000110.1:20659-20895 GCA_001798105.1 Deltaproteobacteria bacterium RIFCSPHIGHO2_02_FULL_40_11 | reverse complement strand
ATGGCCGCATGCTTGAAGTGCAAGCACCCAAAAGCATTGCATTGCAGCGCCTTGCGCCAGAGCTTTCAAAAGCCTGTGAACCCAAAGTAGATCTTACGCAACTCACACGCCTTGAACGCAGAGAATACATTAAAAAAGATCTCTATGAGACAGCGCTAAAGTATTACGAAGAAAAAGATTATAAAAATGCAATTTCAACTTTTGAAACCTATTTGAATCGCGTGCACCCCTCGCAT
>MGRI01000110.1:10024-20647 GCA_001798105.1 Deltaproteobacteria bacterium RIFCSPHIGHO2_02_FULL_40_11 | reverse complement strand
GATGCACTCATGAACCTAGCCACCATTTATAAACGCCAAGGGCGCAAAAAAGAATTCCAAAAAACACTTCACGCGCTTTCACGCTTTGAAAAAGCAGACCCTAAGTTTCCGTATAACCCCAGATGGCTGTATGAACTGGCCAAATATCATTGGAATAACGATGAAACTGAAACAACCCAAAAATACCTGTGGAAACTGATCCGCTGGCCCTATCACCGCTATGTGGGGAGGGCTTACTTTATTTTGGCTAAAATTTCTGCCGAACGGTATCGTTATAAAAGCGCTCGCTGGTATATGGGAAAAGCTGCTGAAGATGTGGCAGATCTCATTTTGGCTGAAGAAATCGATTATTTTAAAGGATGGTATGCCTATAAAAGCAAACAATATGAAACTGCTATTGAAGATTTTATCTATTTTAGAACCCAACATCCAAAATCCGACTGGTATGGTACGGTAAGCTATTGGTTGGGGCGCACCTATGAAAAATTAAAGCGCCATCAGCGTGCCCAGGAAGTTTTCCAAGAAATTATTAAAAAAGAACATTATTCTTATTATTCCATGCGCGCTTTAAATCGCCTCCAACACCAAAAAGATCAACCCGCTTTTAGGGCGCATCAATTTTTTTCGTTTCCCGAAAAAGCGTTAGAAAGCGCCAAACAACCCCACTTTGAAACGGCCAAAGCGCTTTTAGAATTAAAACTGGGCCAAGAAGCGCAATACGAACTCGAGCAGGCCCTTCCGAATGGCGATCTTTTAAAAACGCCCATTTCCTTTCAATATTATATTTCAGCGCTGTATGGGCTCTCGGGAAATTCTGTCAATTCATTCAAGATTTTAAATCGCCTCCAAAACGAATCCTTTGAAGATCTTCCCAAAGAGCATTTACTGATTTTATACCCAAAACCTTATTGGAAGCTGATTCAAAAATATTCAAAGAAATATCATGTAGACCCTTATTTGATTTTATCGATCATGCGTCAAGAAAGTGCCTTTGATCCCAATGTGATTTCTGAGGCAGATGCTTATGGGCTTTTACAAATGCAACCCATGATGGCGCGCCACCTTGGGAAAGAACTCGGACGCCCCCTAAACCATAAAGATGAACTTTTAGATCCAGACACAAACTTATTTTATTGCGTGTACTATATTTCAAAACTCATTCAAAGATACAAAGGAAACCTGATTTTGGCTCTGGCTGCCTACAACGCCAACCACAAAGCCGTTAAAACCTGGGTGGAACGTTATTGGTCAAATGACATAGAAGAATTCATTGAACAAATTCCCTATAAAGAAACCCGAACGTACGTAAAGCTTATTTCTCGAAACTATTCAAATCTCCTGCTCATTCATGAGGGGAAATTTAAGGTTTTTCCTTAACTCAAAATTTCCAAAACAGCTGTCAAGGACATGTACAAAAAATTAAAAAACACACATAACCCATTGATATTACATGTATTTTAACAATTTTTACTGCCTGTTCTTAAATTTTCAGTGCCGCTCGGCGGCACTGAGCCTGTGATCAACGCCCCAACACAAATAATTCATAAATAATTTCAATAGCTTAGCGACCTAAATTTTCTGGCACGCCCCTTGCTCTATATATAAGCATCATGCGGAATCGGGTTTTAATTGTTTCAATTTATATCTTACTCATCACCTTTGTCCTGGCCTTTAACCTCAAATCTTGGGTGGGCCCGTATACAGCACTCAATAACCCCTTTGTCCCCCAGGCCCAAGCGTTTGCCCCAACATTTGTAGCGCCCACCCTTTTAGATCCCTATCTTTCTAAAAGTTGGGTTTTAGAAGATCAGAAAAATTTAAATATTCAAGATGCCTGGAAACTTTCTCAAGGCGATAAAAGAATTATTGTGGCGGTGATTGACACCGGCATCGACCTTACGCACCCAGATCTGAAAAACAATCTTTGGCAGAACACCAAAGAAATTCCGGGAAATGGCATCGATGATGATGGCAATGGTTACATCGATGATATTCACGGCTGGAACTTTGTGGCAAACACGAACCGCCCTGAAGACGACCATGGACACGGCACCCATGTGGCCGGCATTATTGGCGCCGTCAAAGGGAATGGCATTGGGATTTCTGGCATTTGCCCCAATGTGAGTCTCATGATTTTAAAATACTACGCCCAATCTGCTCCAGGAAGTGACAATCTTAAAAATACCATTCAAGCTTTTAAATATGCCGTTCAAAACGGAGCCCATATTATTAATTACTCTGGCGGGGGGGCAGAATTTTCCAGCGCAGAACATGCTGTGATTGAAGAAGCTCGGAAAAAAGGAATTTTAGTGATTGCCGCTGCTGGCAACGAAAGACAAAATGCAGACACACATGCCTACTACCCTGCTTCCTATGATTTAGAAAATATTATTTCTGTGGCAGCCATTACCCAAGACCAAAATCTGGTAGATTCTTCCAACTATGGCCCAGAGCGCATTGATGTCGCAGCTCCGGGGCATCAAGTGTATAGCACGCTACCCGGGGGAAAATATGGCACCATGACGGGGACCTCTCAAGCGACAGCCGTTGTAACCGGCGTGGCAGCCCTTGCACTTTCTAAATTTGGAGTACTCCCTGCAACACAAATTAAAGCCGTCATTCTTAAAAATATTTTACCTGTAAAACAGCTTAAAAATAGAGTGAAAACGGGTGGCATTGTCAATGCCGACCAAGTCTTAAAAGACCTATCTCGCACCCAGTAATCTTTCCTTGACGCGCTTCATCGCAATCTGTTAATTAAAATTAAATCCCTTGCGATGAAAACAATGCTTAAAAAGATCTCTCTACTGACGCTTTTTGCTGTAATAATTGCTCTATTTTTATCTCCTTTAAAATCGAGCACCTCCCTTGCCCAAGCAAAACGTTCAAAAGTTATTTTGATTAGTTTTGATGGCTTTATGAATGAAGTCTTACAGTTGTATTTGAAGGATGCATTTTCAACAAAAGGCTTGGGCATCATTCAAAAAGAAGGTGTCATTGCAGATGGCATGAAAGTGGCACTTCCTTCGCTCACAGCCACAAGCCATATTTCCATTGCAACGGGGGCAACGCCTGGACGTCATGGTGTTGTTTCCAATACCTTTCACACTGTTTCAGATGAAATCACAAGCGGCCAAAACGGATTTTCAGCAAAAATTTCAAAGCAAACGCCCGCCATTTGGGAAGTGGCCATGCAAAAAGGACTCACTGTCGGATCCATTGCGTTCCCCGGTGTTGATCTTCAAGATGAACGCCGAACCACAGACTTTGGACTGGCCTATACGCAAGGCGAATATCCTTCATTTGCCGTTCATATGAAACCAGAAGCCTTTGAAAATCATCCCCATGCATTGCCCAAACAGATTAAAACCTTTAGCATTCCCTTGCGATCGCATGTCTATTTGTATGAAAAAACATCTGAAAAAATAAAAACAACTTCAGACCAGATTCACGGCTATACCACAGACGTGCACCATGAAGGCAACGAAAGACAAATTCCCTATACCCTCTACACACTCGACACCACAGACGACCAAGAAAAAAATTACGACGCTCTTTTGTTCGATACGGATGAGGATCTGAACAATGGCTATTTAGATATCATCGATCTTAAAAACAAACCCTGGATTGAACTTACATTTCATTCGGAAGGCGTTTTCAAAGGCAGTCTCTGCCGATTGGTTCATATTGAAAAAGACCTGTCCAAAGTAACGCTCTACGTGGGTGGCCTGCATCGTAATACCGCTTTTCCAGGTGCCTTTGCAACACGCGTGGAAAAAGAAGTTGGCATTTGGCCCGGTGCTCCGGATAAAGAAAGCGAAGTCCTCACCACAGACATGGTTTTAGAACAAGCGATTACCTTTTCAGAGTACTTTAAAAAAGTGACCTTACTTTCCACAAAAATCTACGACTACGATCTCCTTTTAAGTTACCAACCCATTTTGGATGAATTGCAGCATGCCTACTTTATGATCGACCCCAAACAAAAGGATTACTCCAAAGAAAAAAGTGAAAAATATTTAAATGTGATCCACAAAGGCTATCTCCAAGCCAATCAGGTCATTCATGAACTCATGAAAAGCCAAAAAAATTCGAACTTGGTCATTGTTTCAGACCATGGCATGGCGCCTCTGCACACCGTTTACTTTCCAAACCGCGTTCTTGTGAGAAGAGGATTTATTGAAGAAAATGCAAATGGTCAAAAAACATATTATGCGAGATCCTTTTCTTCTGGCGGTGTAAGCCACATTTATTTAAATCTAGAAGGCCGCCAAAAAAATGGGATTGTCCCTCAAAGTCAGCATGAGGCCATGGTCAAGCGACTCATTGAAATTTTTAAAGACGATCCCGCCATCGATTTTATTCTCACACAAAAAAATGCAAAAGATTATGGCCTAGACCACACGAATAGTGGCGATATTATTTTGGTGGGAAACCCCGGCTATCATCTGACAGACTTGGAAACCTCGGGCGAAATTACACAGCAAGCTTCTTTTTACGGTCAACACGGCTATGATCCTTCTTTAAAACTCATGAAGGGTATTTTTGCAGCCTGGGGCCCGAATATTTCACCTGAAAAAACAGGTGAAATTTCCTACCTCGATGTCTTTCCATTTGTGTCTGGCCTTCTAAAATAAAATGCTCAAGAAAAAAGATCTTTTCCTCATCTTCTTAAGTGCAGCTTTTATTGTACTGTCCTTCCCGAAATGGGAGTGGACGGGGTTTATTATTGTTTCTCTGATTCCCTTGTTTTTTGCACTCCAAAAGAAAACACCGAAGCAAGCGTTTTGGATGGGGTGGATTTTAGGCTACTTAGTAAGTCTTGGCGCATTTTATTGGGTGTGCCACACGCTTCAAGAATTTGGACAATTGCCTTTGTATCTTGCTCTTCCCATTTTTTTAATCTTTTGTACGTTTTGTAATCTGCACTTGGCTGTATTTTGCTATGTGTATGTTAAAATTCCGCTTCTGCATTTGAGGCCGCTTTGGGTTCCTATTTTATTTACGGTTATCGAGTTTTGTTTCCCCCAAGTTTTTCATTGGTACCTGGGCGCATGTTTGTATAAAAAACTTTGGCTGATTCAATTTGCAGAAATTACAGGCGTAGCAGGCGTTACGTTTTTTGTGGTTCTGTTAAATGTCTTTATTTATGAACTCATACGGTGGATTAAAAAAGATTTTGAAATCTTTCCAAAATACGCTTTTTCTATTTCGCTCGCACTTTTTTTGGTGGCAGGGTTATATAGCATTCGTACGCTTCAAACCTACCAAGAAACTTTAAAACGCGCCCCTACCATTCGCGCAGCGCTCATCCAAACCAATGTGGGAAATCTGGATAAACTCAAAGGCTCGAAAGGCTATCAACATGCGGCTGAAAAGATGCAAGACATCAATCGAACCATGATCTTAAACGCAGCTGCAGACAATCCCAATTTAGATTTAATTGTTTTACCCGAAACAGCTGTCCCTGGGTACTTCACCCCGGAACGTCCCGGCACACAACAGTTTATGTTTCAATTGGCCTCTCAAGTGCAAACCCCAATTTATTTTGGAGGCTATGGATTTGAAAGAACACCTGAAGGAAACCCACTTATTTATAATAGTACATTTTTAGTTTCGCCTTATTATCAGGTTTCACACACGTATCATAAAAACAATCTTTTAATTTTTGGAGAATACATGCCCTTTTCATCTTGGATTCCACAATTAAAAGATTGGTTTCCAACGGTAGGGGATTTTGCATGGGGAAAAACACAGCCCGTTTTTACGCTCACAAAAGATCGCAGATTCGCTCCTTTAATTTGTTTTGAGGGACTCTTTGGCAGTTATGTTCGGCGTTTTGTTCAAAAGGGAGCCAACTTTTTGGTGATTGTCACCAACGATTCTTGGTTTGGAGATACAGCCAATCCCCATCAACATCTCATGCTGCATGTGTGGCGCGCCATTGAAAATAGAACGCCGATTTTACGTGTGGCCAATACCGGCATCAGCGCGTTTATTGATTTATCTGGGAAAATTCAATCGAAAACAAAGCTTTTTGAACCCAGCATTTTGGTGGATAATATTGCGGTCATCGACCACCAAACTTTTTATGCGAAATTTGGAAATCTGTTTATGGGGATACTCATTCTTCTTTTTGTGGGATTTGTGCTTTACTCTTTTGTAAGTCCCCGCCACTTGCGCCATTTGAAAGATAACGAGATGTAAACTGGGTATGTGTTTTTGAAACTTTCCCGTCTGCAAGAAATTTAATTTCATCTGTTGCTTTACTTTCAGAAAATAAAACAGTGCTCATGGCGGGGTCCCACAAAAAATATCCTTCAGATTTATTTTCATAGGCAATGTCTTTCATCTGTTTGGAAAACCGAGATACAGACTGTAAATTGATGCGAAAGACTTCTCTACCGTCCCAGTCTTCTGCACCCACCAACCGACATGTAATTTTTGTGTTGATGTGAAAAGGTTGTCCCTGAGCCTTCCAGGTAAAGTTTTCTTCCCACGTATCATTTATTTTGACGCTGCGTTTGGGTAAAAGCACCGGCGGCAAATAAAAAATAGAATCTGCATCATGCCCTTTTACGTCTTCCACCTCGCCGCTGGCATTCATTTTAAAAAGCATTTTCTCATGCAACTCTGGATAGCCCAAGGCATGCAGAACTTCTTGCCCTTCTTTTTCGTAGGTTGTGTTTTCAACCCAAAAAGAACCATTGGACTCGTACCGCACCACCCGAGACGCAATTTTAAGATGAAGTTTTCGTTCCGATTTATGGGAGAGTTCTTCGTCTTCAAAAAACAAGGTTTCGCGTTTAATATCAATGGAGGAACGCTCGATCTCTCCCTCTTGGTTTTCAATTTCAAAGAAATATTTCTGATCCGAAAGATGCGCGCAGCTTGAAAAAATGCCTAAAATTAAAATTAGATTAAAAATGTTTTTCATCTGGTGATTTTAACCTAATTCCATGATAAAATTAAATAAAATATGAAGGTGTGTAGAACGTTACTTGTTTTTTTACTTCTAACCTCGCTTGCCTTTCTGGGTTGCCAAGGCCAAGGCGTTCTGGATAGTGCGGGCCTTACGGCCACAGATCAAGTCCAGCTCTTAGATACACAAGGGGGAATCCCCGCAACAATCATCTTTCAAGGCGCCACCAGTGCTGTTTCCGGGAAAGAAGATCCAGACGAAATGATAAACGTTCCCTTCGAAGCCTATATCGACCTTCGTCCTGTGGCTTCACAAGAAGCCTATGCTGCGATTAATTGGAATGGCTCGAGCCCAACGATTCAAACACTAATTATTTTTACAGACACCATGAATAAAAGACATACGCTTACCATGGCAGCGATGGCTAAAAATTCAACGCAGCTTACAGCAACCACGCAATCAAGACAAAGCTTGCCCATTGCCATTGGAAAAATTGCCTGCATCGAACTCAAAGTCGATGGCGTTGTTGTGGCCAGCCACCCGCTCCCCTGTCCTACAGTTCAGTAGGAGCGTCATTCTGAGGTCCAAAGGACCGAAGAATCTCTGTTTATTTTTTTACCAGCTGTTCAATGCCTATTCTGATAGCGCCAAGGTTTTCATCCATTCTTAATGTCACAAATTCATAAAAACATAAGCTATTTCAATAACTTAACATAATTCTTGGCCCAGACAGCCCACCTGGCACGGCCCTTGCTTTTTATAGGGGTAAAGGAAGTTGTATTTTGTTTGAGGAGGTATCAGATGTTGTGGTTTAGAAAAGAAATTTTACATGTTTTCATGGCGCTGGGTATTTTTATCCTGTCAGTGGGATGTGGCGACTTTAACTCAGGCACAAAATCCATTGAAGAACTTGTGTATATCCCAACAAGTTTTCAAACAGAGGGAGACCAGCTTCACGGTCAAAATGGTGCAAATGGACAAACCATTCAATCGCCCGTTTCTTTTGACCGCGTTAAAAGTTTTAAATTGGCCATGGACGATGGCTATGGTTCTCAGGTTTTATTGGCATCTGCAGCACCCAGCATCGAAAGCTGTAACATTTCAGGGTATCAAACCCAATGTGTGAAATTGAGAAGCCCTGGAGACCCTTCAGCCATGGCAGCCATTATTCCTCAAAATAGCAATCAGTTCACGGTGATTGTGAATTTCTATATGCCCAACGCATCTGGGCAAATATTGAACGCAGCCTTGACTTTGTTTTTAATTATTGAACACGAAAAAGAAGACTAAAACTTTTTTTCAAAACTCAGATAAAAGGTCGGTCCCCCGATGCCTGCGATTGTATAATCGCCAAACACGCGAAGGGTGTCTTTGAGATTTTGACGGCTTAACGGAAAGGCAAAGCTCCCTTGAAGCAATGTATCTGCGCCTGGCGTATATGAAAATGTTGGCTGAAGAATCATCGCCGAACGACTCGCATATTCCACGCCTTTGTCTTGATGCCGCCCCGCCCAACGATAGTTCAGCATAAAACCAGGTGAAAAATGATATCCGGTATTGAGTTCGCTCCCCACCTTGAAAGACCATGCATTCCCATACGTTTTGTCATTCTCAGGATCAATTTTAACGGTATAAGCAGCATCTGTCTTTAAACTTAAGTGGTGAATTTCTCGAAGGGTTTGGAAGCTAAATAAAACATCGGTTCGGTTAAACACAAATTCCTGACTTGAAGCCAACGGGAATTTTACCCCCCCTTTAAAATTGACAAATGTTGGGAAGTCTTTTACGAGGCCATCAAATAAACTTACTTTCGCACCTAAAAATGGATTGGTGAGCGCCGCGCTTCCGTTAAAAGTCACCATGGGTAAATCTAAAAGCAAACTCACTTGGGGTGTTAAAACCACATCTCCCATGAGTACTAAACTTTGAAGTGTCGATTTTTCATTATTTTGAAGGCTTTGAAGTCGAGACACTTGATACAAAGATTCAAAACGGTGATAACTTTCTTGAAGGGTTTGGGGTTCTAGGGATTCTATTTTTCCTGGATTTTCAGTTTCTGCGCTGACCGTTTGAAGCATTCCCACCGTCAAGATGAGGGCCAAAAACCATGTCTTATTTATTTTCATAAGACCCCTTTTATATCACAAAAATGCTTACTTGTCTTCTTTGACCAAATCGTCCAATTCATCCAACATGCTTTTTAATTTTGTGTGTAATTTGGAAAGTTTTGTGAGGTTCTCTTTGATGTCTTTTAAAGATTCAATTTCTTGTTTTGCTTCAGCTTCTCTCACCCCTTCAGAAACTTCGTGTGTGCGCTTGGGAGCAGGCATTTGACCAAAATGACCCCTTTGAAAATCATCCTGAATACGTCCAAAAAACTCTTTTGATTTCGGGAGAACAAATACGACCCCTTGTGTTTTATCTTTTTTCATCTCTACACTCCTTTATAAAATTTACGTCCATCTAAAAACCTGTTCTATTCTTATATATAGCAAGACATATGCCACAAAAAATGAAGATTAAAAAATACATAAGCCATTGAAATTACTTATGTTTTTAAGATCGCCCCCATTTACACTTTAAAAGCTCCCTTAAAAGTGCCCCAAATTGACACTTGAAAAGAGCAGTTTTTGGCCTTTACAGGCGGTGGATAAAAAAAAGCCCCCAAAACAGGGGGCTTTTTTGTAAATGAATGACTGCTATTTATAAAGTATGAAAAAAACGGAAATCATGCTCTCGACCGGCATCGTTTCCAGATGATTCACCGTCTTTTCCGGGTTTATCTTCTTTTTGAGTTTTATCTTCTTTTTGAACGGATTCTTCATCTTGAGTCACGGTTTCTTCTTTCACTTCAGCTTTCATCTCTTCCCACTTCACAATGGCGATTTCACCATAGCGGGTTTTATCCTCTTTTATGAGCGTAATGGTTCCAAACCGTTGTGTTTGAACTGTGTTTTGAGAAGGCACTTCCACGCTTAAGGTTTCAGCGTCCTTTTCAATCACGATTTCATATTTCTTCTTAGCGGTTTCTGTAGGAACCTCAAATTTGAAGTGAAGTTTATGTGTCGCGGCTGTTTCGTCATATTCAAAAGTATCTAAGCGAATAGGCTCTTCTCTACCATCAATATGAAGCTCTGCACGAATTTTATCGTATAAAACATCTCGATAAATGCGAAGGTTCATGTCTAAACTTTCTGAAATGACCTTGTCTCGAAGGGCATTTCTTTCGTCATACGCTTTTTCCTTTTCAGCAACAATTTTAGATTGTTCGTCTAGAAGTATTTTGTCTTCGGCTTCCAAGATAGCAATTTGTGTTTCAAGCGTTTTAATTTCACCTTGAACACTGGCCGAGCTGAGTGAAGACGCATCCGATTCTGAAATTTCCAATCTTATTTTCTCAGTCTTAAGTTTTGCATTCAAAGCTTCTAAGGCTGCCTTCTTTTCAATACGTTTTAGACTCACTTTTCGAACTTCATCCATTCTGCGAATATGCCTTTCACTTACAGCACGATATTCTTGAGAAAAGCTTTTCAAAGCTTCTTGATCCTGAGCTTCGTTTAAAACATATCCAGAAAGTTCAAAGTTCGCTAAATCCATTTCATAAGTTTTGGACTTTCCACATCCTGTAACCCCCATGGCACAAATTACGGCGAATCCGAATAATAAATTTATTTTTTTCATATAACCTCCTTAATTAAGAT
>MGRI01000110.1:3805-10009 GCA_001798105.1 Deltaproteobacteria bacterium RIFCSPHIGHO2_02_FULL_40_11 | reverse complement strand
CCATTTATTGCTAACTATCCTAAATCGTTCGTTCCTATTGGGGACGGATCTCGAAGAGATCGGTCCCCATGTGCGCGTTCTTAGGCCAATCTAAGATAAAGTGCAAAGAGAATGCCAAAATGTCTAATCTGTATTTTTAGGCTTAAATTCAAGGGGTTAGGCAAAAAGTGCAGGATTAAAAATGCCCTATTTTTTAAACACAGTGACAATTTACGGCAGTTTGCTCGGGTATCGTTTTAAAAGGGCACCCTGGAAAATGTTTCCTGGGCTCTAAGCTTATTATGTGTGGAACAAAGCAGTCGCAGGTTGTTTATTTCTGTTTTCCCGCCCAATGCCCACGGGTGAATATGGTCGATTTCAAGATAAGCTTTTTCCTGGCAAAAAGAACATTGTCCTTTGTCTCTTTTCCAAACAGCTTGCTTGATGGGGGTTGGAATATATCTGGTTTTGATTTTAGTGGCAGAAGAGATCCGCGGCGTATCTTGTTTTTTCGAATCAACTTTTTCAGCTTGTGCTTTATTTTTTCTTTGCGCTTTTTTAAGGGGATCTTTTTTCTCAAGTAAAAGCTCAAAAGCTTCTCGAACCAAATCTTCTAATCTACCGTTCGGATATTTTCGCCTTAAAACTTCTTTGGCTCTTTCAATTAAATTTGCCACGTTTTCATCGGCTACAAATTCAATTTTTACTTTTCTGGGAGCTGAAGATGAGGGCTGATTTTGGATGGCATGGGACGTAGAAATTTCTGTGTCAGAAAGAGAGCCAGACATTTTTAAAGATGTCTGGCTCTCTTTCTGAGCAACTTCTAATGGATTCTCATTTTTGCCTATTTTTATACCTCCACCGGTGGAGGTATAAATTTGTGCAGTTTTTTCAAAAAGTACCTTCTTTAAAGGAAGTCTTCGAATTTTATCCTGCGGTTTTCTTTCCAAAGAAGAATCTAAAAAATGAACAGACACAGTGTCTTCCACCTCTCTTTTTGTTTTATGTGTAATTTCTGCCAACAAGGCTTTGGCGTTGTCTAAGGTTAAATATGGCTGAATGAGACACAAATTGATTAAATTAATTTTACCCGTTTCGAGCATCGAAAGAATTTCTGGAAATTTTGAACTTAATTTTGCAGCTTGAATTCTTCGATAGGCTGCACTTTCAGAATAATGGTATTTTTGTTGAAGGTAGGCAAATAAAGAAGAATAGCCTTCTTTGGCGTACAACCGTCTTTGATACACTTCTGCAAGGTGGCGAATTACTTCTGCCAGCATCTTTTTTTCATTCAAGATCGCCTTTTCTAAAGACTGTAACAGGCTTTGGTCTGTGATATTTTGAAAAGAATTCATTGTTTTTTCCTCCTTGTCATTCCCGCCAATGCTTGTCCCAGACAGTATTTATCGGGGAGCGGGAATCTATTTTTCTCTTTATACCACATGTTTTTAAGGCCCTTAATGAGCCAACAGAGCGCCACAAAGACAAAAAACGAAGAAACAAAAAGAAGACCACATGATTTAAGCCATACAGAAGCATTACAAGCCTATAAAACGATTTTAAAAATGCGTTTTTGCAAAATACAAAATGCAAAAAAAGTCTGTTTTGGAGCTCGTCAAGAACTTTTTACGAATTCTTTCAGGTATTGAATGAGATGCATGGCATATGTTTTGCTATATAAACAAGTAGAGATATAAGGAGTGCCTGATCACATTAAAGAAAATTACAATTTAGGGCACTTTGTATAGAAAATGTATAGAAAGTGTCGATTTAAGGAGCCTCAAAATGAAAAATAAATACCTGTTTTTTTTAATTCTTGTATATTGTTTGAATTACTCCTTGGCATTTGGTCAGCAAAGCGAAGACAATAAGATTGATTTTACACAATTTTTTAATCGTACTCGCACGATAGAGGATGTCCGTGGCTTATTTGATAATGCCCTCCCATATCCAACAAATCAGGATCTGTTTTTTGGAAAAATTTGGTTTTGCCATGCCTATGTCTTAACGAATAGTGGTCTATATGATAATGAAGGCTCTGAAACATTTCTATTCTCAAATGAAGTTGGCTTTATTGAAAATAATATACCTGGAGATGGAGAGAGCGGCTCTCAAATCTTTCTAAGAACAGAAAGTGAATTGGTAGGAATTGTTGATTTGATGCGCAGTGGTGCTACTCATCCTCAATTTCTTTATGTTCGTAAAACAAAAAATGGCGATCTCATTTCTGAACTATCTACCTCAAACAAAAAGGAATCTACGGATGGGATTATCATGGTTCGTCGATATCTGATGAATATATTTTTCAAACTTCGTGAAAAAAATATTAATCCCAACAATCTGACAGATGAAGCGTACGGATTACTTAAACCTCTCTATTATCCATCTATTGCGGTTGAGGGCCGACTTTCTCCTGGCTATCTGTTTTGTCCTAAAGAAGATCTAAAAGACGCCTCAAAAGATTAGAATCTTAAATCATCCTGTCGTATTGACTCAGATTTAATTTCCATACCGGGACCCCACAAAAGTGATCGCCTTCGGGGCAATAGGGCTTCAGCTTTGCCTCACTTCGAATATAACAAGGGGCTTTGATATGACGGGCAATCAATGGAAACTTTTTTTCGACTTCTAAAAGTTCAGCCACGGATGCATAAAAAATTTCTTCTTGCGCATTGTAACAGGTGCGAAGCTTCCACTTATGGTGCCAATTGAGAAGATCTCCAGATTCAATAAAGCGAATGGCCCAGGCATTGGGAAGCAAGTAATGGGCTTTTTCAAATCCCTCTCCCGCCTTTAAAAGTGTATTTACGTTTTGAACGGTTTGGCTCAAGACATCCTCAAATAAGGCTTTTGCTTTCGGAACTTCTAAAAACACTTTTGGATAAATCACATCGGGTTCTCCAAAATAATGAAGCGCTAAAATGGGTCTGGACCCAGGCGTCATTCTGTGGCGCTGGTCTTGAGAATCTGCCGTATGTGAAATTTTCTTTTGAAATGAAAAATGCACATGAAAAAGCGCTCGTGTCAGTTTTGAAAGCGTTGAAACATTAAAGGTATCGCCAAGCATTGGATTCTGCTTCGGATGTAAAACCAAGTCAATGGCCGCTTCGTCTGTCATTTCAGCTTTTGTTTTTGAAAATAAGTTTCGAACCGCTTGGGCCAGTGTCGCTTCGGCATTTTCACTTTGGTCGACGAGCTTGGAAACTTTCCCATTGAGAGCTTCATCAAATTCTTGCACAAAGGCTTTGGCCTGCGAAAAATTTTGGCCCTGCATGGCAGGCAATGCCCATTGGTATTCTGGGACGGAATCTAAATCGAAGGGTTTGGAAAGTTCTTTTTGAAAATCAGGGTCTATTTTAACAACTTCATCAATCATTTTTTGAACCACATACAGTTGCTCCGACGGCGTATCCCAAATTTTAGCCATTTTATAATAGCGCATGAGTGTTAAGGCGCTCACCGTATGATACAAATACGCTTGCGTGGAAATGGGTAAAATATATCTCGCCACTTCATACGCTTTTTTATGAATCACACTCATCCAACGCTTTTCTTCTTTTCGACTTTTAAACACTTTAAAATAGGCAGCTTTGACCGTAGGCAAAACAAGCTCAATTAAATTTTCATACGCTTTCATTTGAAGCTCAAGTGTTTCTTGAAATACGCTTTGGTTTTTAGGTGTGCTGAGGGTCGGGATCGTAAAATTCCCTGGTTTTACTTTCACATAGCGTTGCGAGACCTGCTCTGAATTATAAAAAGGATGGCTGTGTAAAAAAGACCATAAAAAACTTCGCGATACATGGTCCATGGAAAAAACAAAATGGGCATGTTGACGGGTGGTCAGATGCCCGGCTTCGCGTGTAGAATCTGAAATGCGATCACGAAGCACCCTACTTTTTTCGTCTTTGGAAACTTCGTCTACCGTAATGATACCCTTTGAAGAATAACAGGTTCTGGCGGTGGCGACAGACAAATCATAAGGGTCTTGAATGGCACCGACCAGTTTAATTTTTGGAAGTTGAGATTGAAAAAAATGGGTTGTCACGTAAGATACCTCTTTAAAAACACAAAAGATTCCCGCTTTCGCGGGAATGACTTTGTATCACCCTACACATTAAACCGAAAATAAACAATGTCTCCATCTTTGACTTCATACTCTTTACCTTCCAGTCGCATCAGGCCTGCTGCCTTCACATTTGCTTCAGAGCCCTTTTGGATGAGATCGTCATAGTGATAGATTTCTGCCCGAATAAATCCCTTTTCAAAATCAGAATGAATGACCCCAGCTGCTTGCGGGGCTTTGGTACCTTGTGGAATGGACCATGCCCGAACTTCTGTGGGCCCTGCCGTAAAAAAAGTTTTTAAATTTAAAAGCGAAAATCCTTTTCGAATCAATTGATTTAAACCCGGTTCCGAAATTCCCATTTCTTTTAAAAATTCTTTTTTTTCTTCCGCTTCTAATGTAGAAAGCTCTGATTCGACCTTCCCACAAATTTTAAGAACATCTGCATTTGTTTTTTTGGCATACGTTTGCACCTTTAAAAAAGAATCAGAATCTTTCAGTAAATCTTCCTCCCCCACATTACACACATATAAAATGGGTTTTGAAGTCAGTAAAAATAAGTCACGCAAGACGGTTGTTTCTTTATCTGTCACCGCTAACGTCCGAGCCAATTTGCCTGCATCTAACCAGGGCTTTACTTTCTTTAAAACTTCAAGTTCTTCTTTAGCTTTTGGGTCATTGCCTTTGGCAAGTTTTTCTTGTTTGTCGATTCGCTTTTGTACCGTTTCGAGATCAGCTAAGATGAGTTCTGTTTCAATGGTTTCAATGTCTCGCAGCGGATCAATCTCGCCACTCACATGCACCACGTTATCGTCTTCAAAACAACGTACCACTTGAAGGATGGCTTGTACTTGACGGATATGACTTAAGAATTTATTCCCAAGGCCTTCTCCAGCGCTTGCCCCTTTGACGAGCCCCGCGATGTCTAAAATTTCTAAAACATTGGGAGTTATTTTTTCGGGTTTAAAGAGTTCAGCCAATTTATAGAGTCTGGGATCTGGGATCAGCACAACCCCCAAATTGGGTTCAATCGTACAAAAGGGATAATTGGCCACATCGGCGCCAGCTGCCGATAAAGCATTAAAAATAGTCGACTTTCCCACATTGGGGAGTCCAACAATGCCACACGTAAGTCCCATATGCGAACAAACGGTAATCGATAAAAGAGCTGAAATCAATGAAGTTTTTCATTTATACTAGGGGTCAAGATGACACGAAGACAAATTTTAGCGCGCATTACCTTTTGGATTATGGTGGCCACCCTGGGATCTCGCGTTCTGGGCTTTTTACGTGAAGTGCAATTGGCGTATTACTTTGGGCTCTCAGATATGCGGGGCGCATTTACAGTCGCCTTTCGTATTCCAAATCTCATTCGTACACTCGTTGCCGATGCCGCCATTTCTGCTGCATTTATTCCAGTATTCACGGAACTGCTTGTGAAGCAAAGTAAAGACACATGGAAAGTCGCCTCTCAAATGATCAACGTTACCTTTTTGGCTTTGTCTGGCATTGTGATTTTGTGTGAAATTTTCATGCCCCAAATTATTGCTTTTACAACTCCCGGTTATGTTTCAAACGTGGAACTTTTTCAACATACGATTCATCTTTCTAGAATTATTTTTCCCATTATTGTGATTTTAGGTGTGGGCGGCATTGTGGTTGGGGTTTTACATTCGCTGAATTATTTTACAGCCCCAGCATTGGCACCCATTTTTTGGAATATCGTTAATATCGTAGCTGTTTTTCTCTTTGCAAAAACATTGGGTATTGATTCCGCCGCCTGGGGACTTTTGGTGGCCACGTTTGTGATGCTGATCACCCAAGCCTGGCCGCTCATCATCAGCCCATTTTTAAAACCCGGCGCTGTGCTCACTCAATTTCGATACTCGCTTCACCTGGGACTGAAAGACCCAACCATGCAACAAATTGGGTTTCTCATGATTCCTGTCACCCTTTCCATTGGGATTATTAATATCAATGCACTGGTCGATAATTATTTTGCATCCCTTTTAGGCCCCGATAAAGTTGCCGCCATTGATTCTGCTTTTCGCCTGTTTCAACTTCCCCAAGGCCTTTTTGCCATTGCCATTGGAACGGTTTTATTTCCAACGCTTTCGAAATATGTGGTTCAAAAAGACATGAAAACCTATGCGAGGACCTTG
>MGRI01000110.1:0-3790 GCA_001798105.1 Deltaproteobacteria bacterium RIFCSPHIGHO2_02_FULL_40_11 | reverse complement strand
GAAATCTTTTTTATTACACTTCCTTTTGTGGGATGGTTTATGGTGCTGGCCCTTCCGATTTCCCGATTTTGTTTTGAGCGCGGCGCTTTTACAGCCCAAGATTCCTGGCTGGTCGCGCAAGCCCTTATTTATTTTTCAATTGGTATGTGCTTTACGAGTGCCAACACACTTTTAAACAGAGGATTTTATAGCCTAAAAAAAACGTGGATCCCTTTATATGTAGGTATTTTTTTTATTTTTCTAAATGCGTTCTTAGACTGGTGGCTGATTCAACACTTCGGGTATAAAGGCATTTGTCTTTCAACTTCTTTGGTTTCTATTTTTAATTTTATTGCCCTCTTAATCTTAATCAAACGAGAGGTTCCAGATTTACACGTCTCAAAAATTTTAATGACGATTTTTAAAATCCCTCTGGTCACGCTTCTTTTGGCAGGAATTTCTTATTTCACTTGGACCACATTGGATGTTGCTTTTGGCAGAAGCCTTTTGGGGCAATTTGGGTCGATCGTTTTGGCGTGTTCTGTAGGTGGAATTGTCTATGTCGGCATCAGCCTTGCACTTAGATTTGATGAAGTGCATCGAACAATGCAGTTACTGATTCGAAAAAAAGGATGAATGATGCATTGGATCATTAAAGTTTTTTTGATCCCCATATTTTTCTTTTTTTTGCTTTCTGATATTGACGCATCAACCGCAAAGTTGGGCTCACTTTCTGGAAGGCCCGATTCAGAAATAAAAAGACTGGCCAAGGGACTTTCTTCTGTCACAACCCCTGAAATACTTTCTTCGAATAAAGCCCTTCAATGGCTTGATTTTGAATTTGGATTTGAGCTCGCTTTATATCACTTTTCATCTGGTTTAAGATCTATTGCTCAAAACAGCTTTGATGGCACCTATTACCTTCCTTTTTTATTTGGAAAAATAGGCTGGGGAAAAGGGTTTGACTCTGAGATTGTTTTATTTCTGCCAGGAAAAGTTAAAAAGTTCTCTATTTTTAGCTCCTCTTTAAAATGGGTGCCTTCTTTTTTAAACGAAGATAAATATTTTTTTACCCCAGCAATCCGGCAAAGCTATACCTATACAAAATTTGATCAATACGATTCAAATACCTGGACAACCGACTTGATTTTAAGCACTCAAAAAATATGGGGAATCCCTTTTTATGGCGGTGGCAGTTTCATAAAAGTCTTTGGAGAATATGATGCTTCCATTTTAGATGCCACCCAAACACGAAAACCACAAATGTGGACGGGAAAATATTTTTTTGGCATAGATCATCCGTTTAAACTTTCAAAGAAACTGGCTTTAGCCATCGCATTTGAGGTGGGCTTTACAAAAGACGCCCAAATATACGCCTTAAAAACAGCATTTAATTTTTAAAATGACGAAAAAGAAACTTACATTATGTTTTTGTGCCGTGTTCTTGATCATAAGCTGTGGGACCGATCTGGATCTTGAATTAAAATATACAGTTGGAGGAGATATCAGCGGCCTGAATGGAACCGTTGTTTTACAAAATAATAGTGGCGACAATCTAACATTGACCAGCAATAGCAGCTTTACTTTTGCAACATCTCTTTCAAATGGTGCCGCCTACAGCGTAACCGTGCTTACAAATCCTACAAGCCCCGATCAAACATGTACGGTGAGTAGTGGTTCAGGGACCATTTCTGGAGCTAATATCACCAATGTTTCTGTAACCTGCTCCACCAATGAAAAAATTATTTTCTTAACAGCAGCAGGCGCAGGTGCAGGAGGGGGAGGTGGAGGGGGTAATTTTGGAGGAATTTCTGGGGCTGATTCTTTCTGTGAGAGTGATTCTAACTACCCAGGATCAGGCACCTATAAAGCGCTGCTTGTAGATGGAACAAATCGTGTTGCCTGTACATCTGCCGATTGCGCCACAGATGGAGAAAGCGAGCATGTAGATTGGGTTCTAACAAAAAATACACCTTATGTGAAAATAGGGGGTGCTGCAATTAATACGACAAACTCCGTTGGGCTTTTTGATTTTCCACTCACAAATGCCATTGGTACATTAGGGAACAATACATACACAGGTCTGGAAAGTGATTGGACGACAGGATCTGATTGCGTTAATTGGACAAGCGGTGATTTTAATGACCAAGGCCATATGGGACGCCAAAATGCTACAGATGTCACTGCCATTAATGTCTCGGATAACCAAAATTGTAGAGATTATGCAGGGCTCATTTATTGCGTTGAGCAATAAATGATGCAGTTACTGATAAAACGGGAAACTTAAGCAGGCGCAGAGAATTATCTTTAAGAATGGGAGGATCTACACCGGGCGGAGGGGCCCATTCTAAAGATAATTCTCTGCGCCTGCGGAAACTTTTCCATAAGTAACTTCTGCCTGCCCTACCATCCCGCCTCGGGCGTTAAACACACCTTTCACAACCATCCACTCTGGCTCTGTGGCTTTTACAAAATCTTGCAGCATGCGATTGACGACATTTTCATAAAAGATGCCCAAATTACGATAGGCAAGCATGTACATTTTTAAGGATTTTAGTTCCAGACATTTTTTCTTGGGACGATATTTCAGTGTGAGGGTTCCCATATCGGGTAACCCCGTTTTAGGACAAATGGACGTAAATTCTGGATAGGAAATCGTAATATCATAGCCTTGAAATTGGTTTGGAAATGTTTCGAGCTTTGGAAGCTTTGCGTTTAATCCAGATTTGGCATGTTTTTCAGTATACCGCTGTGTCATGCCGTTTTATATACACGGTTTACTCTTTTTTGACAAATCCGTGGACAAAAATGGTTTTGGTGCCATTGACGTTGGTATACGTTCCTGTGACTTGAACAATTTGAGCCACATGGTGAATGAGCGCTTCCCTAAGAGAGGTTTTGCCATCGCGTCTGGGGTTATGTTCTTCTGGGATCAAAAGATAAATGGTTCCGGTATCTTCTAAAAGCCCCATGGGCTGACCATTTAAAATACAGGCTTTGGCGCACCCCGCATGGTCTGCCCCATGCTTTCCCAATTGGGTGTAGCAGCTCACATCAATAATTTCGCCTTCGCGTGTAACGACTTTTCCTTCAAGTGGTTTTTTGTCCACAGCAGATTCAAACGTTGTTTTTGACCAAGTATCCAGCGGTTTTTCACCCACACGATGTACTGGGCTTCCCCAATCGCCAGCGGAAGGCTTCATTTGGGGATGAAAGATATTGAGTTTTTTCTTAGAATATAAAACGCCCAATGTTAAAGCTACCGTCCACCCCACAATTCCAAAAACCATTAATTTATGTTTCATGTTTAGATAGCGTAGCGAAAAAAGAAAGGGGTTGTCAAGACTCCTCTTTTTCCCTTTTTTTCACGAGGGGCACAAAACGAACGTCGCATAAAGGCGATAATTTATTACCGATAATTCAAAAACTTTTTTTGAGCCTTTTCTTCTTGAGAAGCTGTCTTTTCTTTTGATTTGTCAAAGGCCACATCATGATCACTTAAAAACGCTAGCGTTTGAAGCAAAACATCCCCAGTCATCGACACAGCTCCCAGTTCAATGAGTTTTAGAATCGTAAACTTGGCATGCTTTGAAATGCTTTCATTGGAAGATGAAACGGCTAACTTTAAATCATTGAGAAGTGTTTCGGTGGGTACATGACTGGGATACGATAATTTTGTTTTTTCAGACACTTCACAAATTTTTCGGGTTTCAGGGGAACGGGCCAAATCGTCTGGAGAGGAAATAGACACTGCAGGATAAAAAGCGTTTACCAAATCTCTCACGCCTGGTAAAAAATTCCACCACGGGTA
>MGRI01000109.1 GCA_001798105.1 Deltaproteobacteria bacterium RIFCSPHIGHO2_02_FULL_40_11 | reverse complement strand
ATAGAGGTAGGGCGTGTTGCTTGAAAACCTTCAACTTTTTCCCAATTTTCTTTTTGAAGAGCTTCTTTTTTTAATTCTTCAAGTTCTTTTTTTGAGGGTTGCTTCATACTTTATACCTCCCATCCTGTTATGACTCTGATTAAAGCCACCGATCCTAAGGAAGATCTGGCTTTTGTTTTTTCTTTCACAAAAAATATGAGCAATAATTGCTTTCCCGAATCAGTCTTTCCAACAAGTTTATATGTCTGATATTTTCGCCCAGATTTCTTTTTGTTTCTAAAAACTGCATGTTCGTTATAAAAACAGGCTTCAGCTTCATTAGGTTCTACCGAATGCCCTTGTAGTTCGGTAACGTTATGTTCATCCCATTCAAACTCAATCCACCTAAACTTAGAAATCTGCACCATATTTCACACTCTTAGGATACTATAAAGTAGCCACAAAATCAATAATATTAAGTATAAATATTAAACTAACGTAACTACATTTTTAAGAACTCTAATTCACATTAATGCAAACGCCTAAATAAACGTTTCCTTTATCTGTTATCCATTGAAGAAGTTGTGAATGAAGAACTACGCGGGAAGTAATCAACAGCTCTTATACTTAAACAATTAAGCGGCTAATTTAAACTCAATGCTTTCATAATCAACAACAGGGACTTTGGCTAATTTCCCTTTAACTTTCTTTTCTTTTATTTTAATGGCCCCAATTTCTTCAAAAAATAAAATGACTTTATTGAGATTGGAAGGGTCAACCCCAAGCTTCATAGCCAAATCATAAACAGATTGAGGTTTAAGCGATTGAATAGCCTCCAAGATATAAATTTTACTTAAGAACTTATTAAAGTCTTGGCGATTATCAAAGGCTACTTCATAATGGGGCTCTATGTTCCCTTTTTTCTGACGAGCCTTTTTTAAAGCCTTTGCAAATTGATCTAAAGCCTCAGAAGACGATTTAATAGAAATGATAAGTTTTTTCATAATTTCACCCCCATATATTGGTAAACAAATTTTTTAAAATCTTGCATAAGTTTTGGTTCATTTGTGAAGTGATATTCAAATTCCTTATCCCCTACATGAACGTGATGACTTTTAGGATGGTGATTATCCATTAAAACCTTATTCTTTGATTTTCGATCAAAAAGAATAAGACTATACTTTATACCATCTGGAAACTTATCAAGGTCTTCAACTTTATATATTTTTTGCTCAAGCACATAGTGTTCATCATTTAAATAGTCTTTAAAGTAATAAATAAGCTGTGCCTTAGCCATTACTTAAGTATATTAATACCATTAATGGTAAAAATCAACCGTTATTTATCGTGGGAAGCATTGCTGATGGGCCATATTAAAGATCAAAACATTGATAATGTTATACCTATGCTTTGTAAATAGACAGATGAAGGTGGGATAGCAACTTGCTAAAGATTAAAACATAAAGTAGCATTTTATAGTTTTTATGAGAAAAATTTTGCTCTTGTTTACGATTTTCTTTATTTTAAATCCGGTTGTCTACGCACAAAATGTTGATCCTCATTATCAAGAAAAAGCTAATTTTATTTGTACACAGATAAAAGAGTCTCCCTCTTTTAATTACGAAGACTATTTTTCATCTGAATTTATTCAGCAAATACCTTATGAAATGATGATTGATATACTTCAAGATCTTTATCTGAATTTTGGTTCTTGTGCTAAGGCTCACTTTACCGACACATCCAATAAATTGAAAAGGTTTCATTTGGAACTCACCAATCAAATTTTTGCTAAAGCGAGCATTGCCTTAGAAGAAAATGAGCCTTATAAGATTTCCGGATTTCTTTTCAATGGGGTTTCAGATCGAAAAATTCAAATTAAATCGTGGAAAGACCTAATAGAGGTTGGTGAACAAGCAGGTGGATTATTTTCTGCAACGTTAAAAAATTATTCTTCTCAAGAAAATTCATATGAAATTCAGGGTTCACAATTTCAAGCATTAGCATCTGGTTTTAAATTATATATTTTGGGAAGTTTGCTGAACAAAATTGAAACAAAAAATTTGTCATGGCAACAAGAATTTCCCATTCAACCCAAATGGAAATCTCTCCCATCCGGAATCATGCATACGTGGCCAGATGGTCAACGTATTTCTATTAAAGATTACGCGAAATTTATGATTTCTATAAGCGACAATACAGCCACAGATCACCTGCTTCATATCATTGGTAGAACCTATATTGAATCGCAATTAGCGCATATGAGAAATAGTTTTTTTTCAATGAACACCCCCTTTTTATCTACGATGGAAATGTTTAAGATTAAATGGGCGTTACCCTTAGAAAAAATACATGCATTTATAGCAGCAGAGGTAAAAGAGAAGAGATCCACTTTACAAGAACTAAGTTCTATCCCAAATGAAATGATTGGAAAAAATGGTGTTCCAATGGACAAGCCCGCCTTTATCCGCCAAATAGAATGGTTTGCTTCAACCAATGATATGTGTGAAGTCATGAAATGGATCAAAAATAAAACAGAAAAATTAAATGATCCAACGGCCTTAGATATACTTGCGGTGAACACACCTTTTGCACACGTAGGTGCAGACTCTCATTGGTCTTACGCAGGCTATAAGGGTGGTTCGGAACCCGGCGTATTAACAATGACCTATTTATTAAAAAGCAAAGAAAACACGTGGGGATGCCTATCCATGGCTTTAAACGATGAAGCCAATGGAATTTCTCAATATCTTTTTTTTGATATTGTTGAAAAAACGTTGCGTTTTTCTGAATCTCAGATTTGAACAGAAAGAACCTGTAAACGAAGAACTGCGCGGGAAGTAGATACGCCGCCCCGTCATTCTGAGCTCCCGATCGGAGTCGAGGGCAGGCTCCGCGAAGAATCTCTTTTTATTAAATCGCTTTCTTTATAGGAACGGGCAATTCTTCCATTTCTTCTGCGGCCTCATAGAGATCCATAACGCGCTGAGCATTTAGCCAAAATTCTGGGGTCGTTTGAAATGCTGAAGCCAATTTTAGAGCAATAGGAACCGTAATTGAGGTTCGATTATTTACGATACGGTTAATAACCTTTACATCGCACCCAATATGATCTGCCAGTTGCTTTTGAGTTAATTTTAAAGGTTTTAAAAACTCTTCATCTAAAATTTCTCCTGGTGAAGTAGGTTTTCTTTTTTTGGGAAGCATTTTATTTTCCTCCTTTTACGAATGATAATCTGTAATCCCAACATGTTGAGGACCTTTTTCAGACCACTGAAAAATAACCCTCCATTGATCATTCACACGAATACTATGCCAGCCCACTAAATCTCGTTTTAAGGCCTCGAGTTTATTTCCTGGAGGACTTTTAAGATCTATCAGCTTGTGTGCATAATGAATCATATCCAACTTTCTCCTAATCACTTTTTCCAGTCCTTTAAACTTGACGGTTTTTTTAGTTTCAATCCCATGGAATAAATCATGAGTAACATCATCTTTAAAGGATTGAATGGCCATTATTTGCTCAACTCATTATATAATACCTTAATGAGGTATACCTTGTCAAGGTATCATATGGGGCGAACTGTATCTCGATGCGTGAAACGCCAAGGAGGCCTCCCGCGTTTACAAGGCCTAATAGTGCCGATGTCATGCTGAAATGTGCTGTTGTCATCCTGAGCGAAGCGAAGGATCTCGTTGTTTATACCCAGAATTTTGATATAGAGATGAGGATGAAGCAATATTTTGTCTACATTATGACAAACAAAAGAAACACTGTTTTATATACAGGGATTACAAGCAATATTGAAAAACGAGTTTATGAACATAAGATGAAAATAATTCCAGGATTTACTCAAAAATATAATGTCGATAAACTTGCCTATTATGAAGAGTTCCCTGATCCTGAATCGGCGATTGCTGCTGAAAAGAAAATTAAGGGATGGACAAGGCAAAAGAAGATTAAATTAATCGAATCACATAATATAGAGTGGAAAGATCTTTCAATATAAGTTTATGAAAAAAATTTCATTTTTAGACGATACAATTGAATCAGTTCTTAATGGTCAAAAAACAGAAACCCTTAGATTAAATGAGAATTTCAATATTGAAGAAACGGTGATATTAACACGCCAAAGCGGAGAAGAGTTAGGTTATTTAAAGATATTAGATAAATCAGAAATAAAGTTTTCTAATCTTACTAATGAGGATGCCAAAAAACATGCCTGGAACAGTGTCAGTGAACTAAAGGAGCGTTTGTTGAGAATCTATCCTAAATTAATACCTGAATCTTTACTTGCACGTTATAAATTTAAATACTCAAAAAATATCTAAGATTCTTCACGCTTCGCGCTCAGAATGACGATATAAAAACCATGAGATCCTTCGCTTCGCTCAGGATGACGGGAGTGCACACTTCAACTAGGTATCGATGCCACTGGATCCCCGCTCCCCGCCTCCGCGGGGACAAGCTTCGAGTGGGGATAACGGTAACGTTCATTCCCGAATCATATACATCATCATGGCATCCATGAGGGCATAGCGTGTGTCTTTGGAAGCATTGCTGATGGGCCATTCAATGATGGAATCTGCGTGATCGAAATCAAAAATGCCTAAATCAGTCCCCACATCCAAAAGATATTGTCGGTCTGCCACCACCATCCCATCGTTGGGGCCAAAATGACTCAAATAAGCATGGGTCGCATCCATGCTACTTGAAATATCTTTTTGCCCTTGTGCCCCTCTTAAAAAAGAAATCGGGATGCCTTGCTCTTTTAAAGTTTGAATGACTTCTTGTGAAAAAATTTTATCTACAGCTTCTAAGGTTAAAGACTTAACGCCATCTGCCAACCAAAAATTTAAAAACTTTCTTGCAAATTGGAAAACTTGAATCTTAAGTCGCTGAGAAAAAGGCAACTCTAAGTACCCATCTTTTTCTTTTAAATTGCCCCCTTCAAAAAGATCGGCCACTTGCGATCCAAACGCTGCATGAAGGGTAAGAACCTGTTCAATAAATCCATTGGACTCTTTGGGGCATTGAGAAATCATGTATAAAACTTCGGGGCTCGCTTTACTGTGCGTAATCACCATAAGCCGGAGTTGGGTTTCTTCATGAATTTTTTGGAGTGCTTCAAATAAAAACTCTGAATTGTCTTCGATGGCTGCACTGGAACTCGGACGTACCACAAAAATTTGATCTTCCGACACATGGTGCTCTCTCAAGCGTTTGACTTCATCGCCAAAATACGTCCCCACCCATCCGGCCGCTTCATTTAAAAACCCTGTCACAAAAACCCAGCTATACTTTTGAGCCCTTTCTTCATCGAGGGGTAAAATTTGAAGCTCTTTTTGAAAAGCTTTTTCATATAACCCCCTAAAAGATTCTGCCAGTCCACTGACAGCTGAAAAAGAAAGCACACAAACCATAAAAAGCTTTATTTTCAGTAACTTAAAGGGTTGAAAGTGGGTGAACTTTATTGACATGTTTTTCAGTCTACGTTAATTCTCAAAGTACTTTTGTACGACATGTTTTTAGAATATACAACCATCTTTATTTTTCTGATTGTTGGCATTGCCATGGTGCCACTCATGCTGCTCATTGGTAAGATTTTACGCCCGCATGCGCCAGATGACAAGAAAACTTCTACCTATGAATGCGGTGAAATTCCCTTGGGCTCTTCTTGGATTCAATTTAATTTAAGATTTTATGTGATTGCCTTTTTATTTTTAATTTTTGATGTCGAAGTTGCCTTTATGTTTCCCGTTGCATCCATTTTTAAGCAATGGACGCAAGCTGGTTTTGGACAAGGCTGGCTGGCCTTCATTGAAGTTGCCATTTTTGTGGGGATTTTACTCGTCGGCTTTGCCTATGCCTGGCATAAAGGCGATTTAAACTGGGTTCGCCCGAAAAAGAAAGAATAACGCATGTCGCTCCCCCAAATGCTTCAAGACATATTTCAGTACTGGCCTGTTTTGCAGACATTTCCTTTTTGGGTATGGAGTACCCTATCTGTTTTAGCGCTTCTTTTCTTGTTTGTATTTCCATTTGCAGGGGTTGCCGTTTATGTGGAACGAAAAATCGCAGGCGACATTCAAGCCCGCATTGGCCCCAATGTTGTAGGCCCCTATGGCATTTTACAATGGATTGCAGATGCCCTAAAACTGCTTTTAAAAGAAGATATCATCCCTAAAAAAGCAGATCGAAAACTTTTTATTTTTGCGCCCATGATTATTTTTATGAGTGGGGCCGCCTCTTTTGCAGTAATCCCCTTTTCCGAAAACCTCATTCTTGCAAACTTAAATATTGGTATTTTTTATCTCATTGCCATTACGTCACTTGTTTCGATGGGCGTTATTATCAGTGGCTGGGCCTCAAACAACAAGTGGTCTCTTTTGGGGGGCTTAAGAGCTGCGGCGCAAGTGGTTTCTTTTGAAATCCCGGTGGCTCTGTCGCTGATGACAGCCGCTCTCGCTTTGGGAAGCTTAAACATGGTGGATCTTGTCAATGCACAGGCGGGTATGAAATGGGGCATTTTTCATAACCCCTTTATGTTGATTTTAGCGTTTGTGTATTACATTTCTGCATTGGCCGAAGTCAATCGCACCCCGTTTGATATTCCAGAAGCGGAATCGGAGCTCGTTTCAGGCTATAACACAGAATATAGCGGCATGCGCTTTGCCATCTTTTTTCTCATTGAATACGCAGATGCTTTTGTGATTTGCGCAGTTTCGACAACCATTTTTTTAGGCGGCTGGCACTTACCCTTTTTAAATTATGCGCACATACCGCCCTTCCTACATATTCCCCTACAAGTCACCATTTTTATGACTAAAGCGTGCTTTCTTTTGGTGGTCATGATGTGGATCCGTTGGACGTTACCCCGATACAGGGTCGACCAACTGATGAAACTCTGCTGGGAAGTTTTGGTTCCCTTTGCTTTTATATGCTTACTCGGAACCGCCCTTTGGATGGTTTTATTTCAAGGAAAAGGGTTTATAGAACTTTTGGGAGGCCTATTTTGATCTTTTATCTTTTTGCAATTTTAACCGTGGCCCCTGCTTTTGTGGCCGTCTTTCATCCCAATATTTTATATGCCGCGCTTTCTTTATTTATTTCTTTCTTTGGCGTTGCAGGCCTGTACCTTCTTTTAGCGGCAGATTTTGTGGCTGCTACACAAGTTCTTTTATATGTGGGGGGCATTTTAATTTTGCTTTTATTTGCAGTCATGCTGTCTCCAAAAATTTATAGCCCAACCTTTCAAGAATCTCAAAAAAGATACATTGTTCCAAGTATCTTAGGCGTTTTTATCTTGAGCATTATTGTCTTTTCCATTTTTAAAACAAATTGGAATGTGACGCTTGTAGAAGGCATCTTCCCACATACCGTCAGTCGCATTGGAAACTTATTTTTAACCGATTATCTTTTACCTTTTGAATTGGCTTCGATTTTATTATTGGCAGCCTTAATTGGAGCCATTCTTCTTGCACGAAGCTCTGAGGATGAACATCAATGATGACGATCGGCCTGTTCCATTATCTTACCGTTTCAAGCATTTTATTTGCGTTGGGGATTATTGCCATTTTATCCAGACGAAATGCCATTGGTATTTTACTGGGCATTGAATTGGTGATGAACGCAGCCGGCATTAACTTTGTTGCGTTTTCAAGATATGTCGCTTCCGACCTTTCAGGACAGATTTTTTCACTTTTTATTATTGTCATCGCAGCCAGCGAAGTGGTTGTGGCACTTGCCATTTTACTTCGCATTTATATGAATCGCCAAACCATTGATATTGAAGATGTCGGAGAAATGAAATGCTAGAAAAACTTCTTCTTATTTGGCTTTTACCGCTTGCGGCCTTTTTGATCCAGGTCTTTTTAGGAAAACGCCTGTATCGACGTGGCGATTGGGTGTCTTGTGGCGCTGTATTTACGTCTTTTATTTTTTCGTGCGTTTTATTTTTTAACATGTTGGGGGAACATAATCCCCATTTTAAATGGACGACTTCTTGGGACTGGATTTTTCTGCCAGATTTTCAACTCAAATTTGGACTTCTCGTAGATACAGTAACCCTTTCCATGCTGGTTGTGATTACGCTCGTTAGCCTTTTGGTCCATGTGTATTCCATAGGCTACATGGCAGGAGATAAGCTCTACAGCCGCTACTTTGCCTATCTTTCTTTTTTCACATTTTCCATGGTGGGGTTGGTTTTGGTCGATAACCTTTTTAGCATTTATATTTTTTGGGAGTTGGTAGGCCTAGCCTCTTATTTACTTATTGGATTTTGGTTTGAAAAACCCTCAGCCTCCAATGCTGCTAAAAAAGCTTTTTTAACCACCCGTATTGGTGACATTGGCATGTTTTTAGGAATTTTAATTATCTTTTTCAATACCAATGGCATTTTAGAATACGAAAAATTGTTTCAGTACGTTGCAGATGGAAAATTTACGGGAGAATTTTTAGGAATGTCGCTTTTAACGGTAGCGGGCATCTTGCTCTTTTTTGGCGCCATTGGAAAATCCGCACAATTTCCACTTCATATTTGGTTACCAGACGCCATGGAAGGCCCCACGCCTGTTTCTGCATTGATTCATGCGGCAACCATGGTGGCAGCGGGTGTGTATTTGGTTACCCGCATGTTTGTCTTTTTTACGCCCGACGCTCTTTTATTCATTGCCTATATTGGTTCTTTTACAGCCTTATTTGCAGCCACGATGGCGCTTACCCATAACGATATTAAAAAAGTTTTAGCTTATTCCACCATTTCCCAACTGGGGTATATGATGATGGGGCTCGGTGTGGGCGCCTATGTTGCTGGTTTTTTACACTTGGTCACCCATGCCGCGTTTAAAGCTTCTTTATTTTTATGTTCCGGATCTGTCATTCATGCCGCACACACACAAGACATGCGCCAAATGGGGGGCTTAAAACAAAAAATGCCCATTACGTTTTGGGCAACCCTTATTGCAACGCTTTCTATTTCTGGCGTTCCATTTTTTTCAGGCTTTGTTTCGAAAGACATGCTTTTGGCGGGGGCTTTATCTTTTGCAACTGAAAACCCACAGCATGCACTCATTGCCATTTTTGCATTTATAACAGCAGGGCTCACTGCGTTTTATATGTTTCGCCTGGTTTTTATGACTTTCTTTGGGGCACCTAAAGATCCGAAAGTTTTCTCACACGCACACGAAAGCCCGCTTACGATGACGCTTCCTTTAATGATTCTAAGTGTTTTATCTTTTGGCTTTATTTTTACATACAATCATTGGTTTGAAGCCATCATTCAAAAACCAGCGCTCTTAAACTATCAATCCGGATTATCTGTTGGAAGCCTCAAGGCCTTAGGCCACGCACCGCATGATGCGTCTCATTTAATAACTGTTATTTTATCGATTGCACTTGCGGGTACGGGGATTTTTCTTTCTTATTTATTTTATTTTAAAGGGGTTTTATCTGCAAAAAATTGGGCCCATCGTTTTCAATCCATGTATCAGACACTTGTTCATTTATACTGGGTCGATGAACTTTACGAATGGACTGTTGTCAGACCGCTTATTCGCTTAAATAATTTTATGGCCCATTTTGATAACCGTGTCATTGACGACCGGCTTGTAGATGGGTGGGTACCCCTCACTTCAAATACAGCTTTTTATTCAGGCGATTTTGATAACGTCGCCATCGATCAAACCTTGGTGGATGGCACAGGACTTTCCATTGCAAAAGGCGGCATGGAAGTTCGAAAGATTCAAACAGGACGCATACAACAGTATTTAATTTTAGCATTGGCAGCACTGTGTATTATTTTATTGATACTCATGCTTTAGAAGGAGCAAAACTATGGAACTACCAAATTTTATCTACCATCATCTTTTAAGTTGGATGATTTTTTTACCTGTGATTGGCATGCTCGTCATCTCGGTCCTTCCCAACGCCAAAAAAGAAGCCATGAAATGGGTAGCCTCTGGATTTACACTGTTACCTTTACTTTTAGGCATTGCTCTTTTCCTAAATTTCGACCGCCAAGAAGCAGGACTTCAATTTATGGAGCAATATTCTTGGATTCCCACATTTAATATTCATTACTTTGTGGGGGCAGACGGGCTTTCTGTCACCATGATTTTACTCACAGCACTTCTTTCCTTCTTATGCATTTTTGCTTCCTGGAATATCAAAGAGGGGCTGAAAGGCTATCTCTGCATGTTTTTACTGTTGGAAGCAGGCATGATGGGTGTATTTTGCGCGCTCGATTTCTTTCTATTTTATGTTTTCTGGGAAGTGATGCTGCTTCCCATGTATTTTCTGATTGGTATTTGGGGTGGCCCGAAAAAAGAATATGCCGCCATTAAGTTTTTTCTCTATACACTTTTTGGCTCTGTTTTAATGCTGGTTGCCATGCTGGCCTTTTATTTTTACAGCGAACCGCATACGTTTAGTTTGGTAGAACTTTCAAAGCCAGGAACACTTGTCGTAAAAGACCTCACTCTCTTTGGTATTGCCCTTTCGGCGGCGGCGTTTAAAAAAATGCTTTTCATTTTCTTATTTATTGGCTTTGCCATTAAAGTGCCGATCTTTCCATTTCATACATGGTTACCCTTGGCACACGTTGAAGCCCCCACACCGATTTCTGTTATTTTGGCAGGTGTGCTTTTAAAAATGGGGACCTATGGATTGCTCCGAATTAGTTTTCCAATTTTACCTCAGGAAACGTATTGGTTTTCTTATGCACTGGCCATCTTTGGACTCATTAATATTGTCTATGGGGCGCTTTGTGCCATGGCGCAAATTACACTTTCAGAAAAAAAAGGCGGAAACGATCTTAAAAAACTCATTGCCTATTCTTCAATTTCACACATGGGGTATGTGATTTTAGGCATGTCTGTCTTTACGATTGAAGGCATCAATGGTGCTGTCTTTCAAATGTTTAACCATGGGATTACAACCGCCATGCTCTTCTTATTGGTAGGCGTCATTTATGACCGCGTGCATCACAGAAAAATTGATGGTTTTGGAGGGCTTGGCGTTCAAGTGCCTATTTATACGGGCATTGTCTCTTTGGCATTTTTTGCATCTTTGGGACTCCCTGGACTTTCCAGTTTTATTTCAGAAGCACTTGTCTTTTTAGGGGCTTTTAAAGTGTATCCATCCATTACAGTGCTTGCAACCTTGGGTATTATTTTAAATGCGGCCTTTTTCTTATGGGCCCTTCAAAAAATATTTTTGGGTCCTTTAAACCAAAAATATATCAACCTAAAAGATGTGAGCGCCAGAGAACTCTTTACACTCGTGCCCTTGGGGATCTTGGTAGTTTTCTTAGGCATTTACCCCATGCCTGTTTTGGATTTAATGAAACAAACTTTAGATCAAATTTTGATTTTGATTCAGGCCGCATAAGGAAAAACAATGGGAAGCGTTCAACTCAACTTGGTTTTATACTCTGCAGAAGTCATTCTGCTCTTAACCTTACTTTTTAGTTTGGTCGTCAGCATGCTTTCTAAAAATAGAGCGCTCACCTTATTTACAGCGCTTTTAGGCCTGGGACTTGCTTTTATCGATGCCTGTTTTTTGTATCAATACATGCCGCAATTTTATTTTACATCACAATTGAGCCACGACAATTTTTCGCTCTTTTTTAAGCTCTTTTTTATTGTGATTTCGGCATTTACACTTCTTTTCGCGTATGAATCAAAAGAAATTGATCAAAGTCGATTTCCAGAATTTATTCTACTCACTTTATCTGTCACGATTGGCATGTCGACACTGGTGGCATCCATTAATCTTTTAGCTTTGTATCTGTCTTTAGAGTTGGTGAGTATTGTTTCTTACGCGCTCGCCGGCTTTCGAAAAGAAAATAGGTTTTCCAATGAAGCTTCTTTAAAATATCTTTTATATGGTGCAGCGGCGAGCGGGACCCTGCTGTACGGTTTTTCGCTGCTTTATGGCATTACAGGTTCTTTAAATTTGTATTCCATCAGTGCCGCTTTAGGATCTGCCTATATGGAACCTTTCGCACTGTATGCCATTTTACTCATGATTCTTTTTGGCTTTGGGTTTAAAATGTCGATGGTACCGTTTCACATGTGGGCCCCGGATGTGTATCAAGGCGCACCCACGCCGACAGCTGCTTTTTTTACCGTAGCACCAAAAATTGCCGGCATCGCGATTTTTATACGCTTCTTCTTTACGGTCTTTAGCAATCAAACCACAACACCTGGCCAATGGGATGCCATTCCTTATTTGAACTGGCCTGTTTTAATTGCCATTCTTTCGGCAGCAACCATGACGCTTGGCAATTTAAGCGCGCTGTTTCAAAAAAATGCAAAACGCATGCTGGCCTATTCCAGTATTGCCCATGCGGGGTATATGCTCATGGGGATTGTGGTTTTAAATCATTCGGGACTGGTTGCCATTTTATTTTACGCCGTTATTTATGCGCTGATGAACTTTGGTGCCTTTTTTGTGGTGGGCATTGTCGGCAATACGTATAAAAATGAAGACATTGAAAACTTTAAGGGCTTGGGATGGAAATCTCCCTTACTTGCCATCCCGATGGCGATCTTTTTATTTTCACTCACCGGGCTTCCACCCTTGGGTGGGTTTATTGGAAAAGTTTATTTATTTTGGGCCCTGGTTGAACAAGATTATTATTGGCTTTTAATCTTCGCCATCTTAAATACGGTGATCTCACTTTATTATTATGCCTACATCGTCAAAGAAATGTTCTTAGACCGCCCCCAAGACAAAACACAGGTTCACGTTTCGCCTTTAGCGACCGGCATCTTAGTAACGCTTTCTGTACCCCTTGTTATTTTGGGAATCTATTGGGAACCCTTGTATACGTATCTTTCTTCTTCTTTACGATTTATCGTGACGCCTTAATGTCTACGCCGTCAGCCTGAGGACCGAAGGCCCGAAGGATCTCGTCGTTTGATAACTGATTCAGGATGACATCGTTTAGTCATTCTGAGCGAAGCGAAGAATCTTGGGCTTTAAAACTGGCAAACTCTATGCGCATCGGTTTCAGCCAAAATTTATAATTATTAATATTGAGGATGATGTTTAAATTTTTGAATTATGCTATATAAAACTTCATGAAATGGGTATGGATTCCTTTTATAAAATTTAACCCACAAGACCTTTATGAATGTCTAGCGCTCCGACAAAAGGTTTTTGGGTTAGAACAGAATTGTCTTTACTTAGATGAGGATGGCCTTGACTTAAAAGCATGGCATTTAATGGGATGGAAAAAGAATAAATTAGTTACATATTTACGAGTAACTTTACCTAATACACGTTTTAAAGAGTATTCAATAGGACGGGTTGTTACCGCACAAGAGATAAGAGGTAAAGGATGTGGCAAAGAGATTACAAAACAGGCTTTGAAGTGCATTGAAAAAGCATTTGGTAATGTTAGTATTCGAATTTCTGCACAGGCATATTTGAAAAAATTTTATGAAAACTTTGGCTTTACATGTACTGGGAAAGAGTATTTGGAAGATAATATTCCCCACATTGAAATGCTTCGGAAACTGAATAGTGATGAAAAAGTCTAATTTATATATCATTGCAGGTCCAAATGGTTCTGGAAAAACAACATTTGCAAAAGAGTTTTTACCTCAATATGTAAAATGCCCAAATTTCATTAATGCAGATATGATTGCTCAAGGATTAGCCCCCTTTTCTCCCCAAACTGTTGCTATTAAAGCGGGAAGGCTTTTACTTTCCCAAATTCAAGAATATTCTTCAAAGAAAGTTGATTTTGCTTTTGAGACTACTCTTTCTGGAAAGACTTATGCCACACTTTTGAAAAAATTAAAGAACACGGGCTACGAAGTTCATTTATTTTTTCTTTGGATTCCAAATGCAAATCTTGCCCTTGAGCGTATCAAGGAGAGGGTGGCTAAGGGCGGTCACAATATTCCAGCTCATGATGTGCATCGTCGCCTTACAAGAAGTATTCACAACTTTTTTGATATTTATAATCCCTTAGTTGATTCTTGGTCTCTCTTTGATAATTCAAGCATTAAACCCTATTTGATTGCAAAGAAAGAGCATGGTAAGGTGACTCTATATGATGAAAAAAAATTTAAAACAATCTCTTCCAGTCATGGCTGAAAAAGCCCTTAAAGAAGCTGTTAAGGAGGTCGTCAGAGAAAATAAAAAAGCAGGCCTCCCTTTAATTGTCTGGAAAGATGGTAAAGTTGTCAAAATCCCATCCAGCAAACTGAAGAAAACAGATTCTTAATTCAGCGTCTACTCCAAACGGACTAACGACTTTAAAAATTCTCTCTTTCAACATGGTAAATACTGGGATGCTTCGCCCTTCGGGCTCAGCATGACGGTGTATTTGTTATCCTGAATTAATCCATTTCCGAAGAGAT
>MGRI01000108.1:13183-14547 GCA_001798105.1 Deltaproteobacteria bacterium RIFCSPHIGHO2_02_FULL_40_11 | reverse complement strand
GGGCGATGTGGCAGAAACCGAAGCGATCAAAAAAGTTTTTGGGGCGTATGCAAAAAACGGACTTTCGGTGAGCTCAACCAAATCCATGACGGGGCACTTGTTGGGTGCGGCAGGCAGTGTGGAGGCGGCTTATACGGCTTTAGCGCTTCAAAACCAAAAAATTCCGCCTACGATTAATTTAGAAAATCAAGATGAAAGATGTGATTTAGATTATACGGAAAACGTGGCCAAAGAGAAAAGTTTCGAATATGCAATCTCGAATTCTTTTGGATTTGGGGGCACAAACGCAGGACTGGTTTTTAAGAGGTGGCAATGAAAATCGCAATTGGGAATGACCACAGAGGTGTAAAATTAAAACATGTGATCCAAGCACATTTTAAAGATCGGGTTTTTCAAGACGTAGGCTCCAATCACCCAGAAGAAAAGGTGGATTACCCGGATTTTGCCAAAAAAGTATGTGAAAGTATTTTAAGCGGCGAGTCAAAACTTGGCATTTTAATTTGCGGGTCTGGGATCGGGATGAGTATGGCTGCAAACAAATTTCATGGCATTCGTGCCGCCATGGTATGGAACCCAGAAGTTGCAAAAATGTCTAGACAACATAACGATGCCAATGTTTTATGTTTATCGAGCGATTTTACAGATGAAAAAAAGACATTGGAAATTGTAGAAACGTGGCTCAATACAGAATTTGAAGGGGGCCGGCATAAAAACCGTGTTGATAAATTGAAGGAAATTGAGGAATTAACATGAGTCTCAAAACATTTGATCCAGAACTTTTCGAAGCCATTCAATCCGAAACCAAACGTCAGGAATATAAGTTGGAGCTCATTGCTTCTGAAAACTATGTTTCAGAAGATGTCTTAGAAGCGCAAGGGTCTATTCTAACCAATAAATATGCCGAAGGCTATCCGGGGAAACGTTATTATGGGGGATGTGAATTTGTCGATGTGGCAGAAACATTGGCGATTGAAAGATGTAAGAAACTCTTTGGTCCCGAGTATGTGAATGTCCAACCCCATTCGGGATCACAAGCCAATATGGCAGTCTACATGGCAGCGATTGAACCCGGACAAACGATTTTAGGCATGGATTTGTCCCATGGGGGACACTTGACGCACGGGATGCGGCTTAATTTTTCGGGCCTTTATTTTAAAACTGCTTTTTATGGCGTCCGAAAAGATGACCATCGAATTGACTATGACCAAGTTCGAGATCTCGCCAAAAAATACAAACCCCAAATTATTGTGGCAGGGGCTTCAGCTTATTCACGAATCATTGATTTTAAAACATTCCGCGAAATTTCAGATGAAGTGGGCGCAAAGCTCATGGTGGATATGGCACATATTGCAGGTCTTGTGGCA
>MGRI01000108.1:7064-13170 GCA_001798105.1 Deltaproteobacteria bacterium RIFCSPHIGHO2_02_FULL_40_11 | reverse complement strand
CCAGTCCCGTTCCCCATGCCCATTTCGTGACATCTACCACACACAAAACATTACGGGGCCCCAGAGGGGGATTTATTTTGGCAACCGAAGAAAATGCAAAAATTTTAAATAGCCGCGTATTTCCAGGTGTTCAAGGCGGTCCTCTCATGCATGTGATTTCTGCCAAAGCGGTGGCCTTTAAAGAAGCGCTGTCCGATGAATTTAAACAATATCAAAAGCAAGTTATCCAAAATGCAAAGGCACTTTCTCAAGCCCTGATCGAAAAAGGCTATGCGATTATTTCTGGCGGAACCGATAACCATTTATTCATGATGGATTTATCCAAGACAGAGCTCACTGGAAAGATGGCAGAAGAAACATTAGACAAAGCAGGGATGACGGTGAATAAAAACACGATTCCTTTTGAAACCCGAAAGCCATTTATTGCAAGTGGCGTTCGCATCGGTACGCCTGCTTGCACTACGCGTGGGATGAAAGAATCGGAAATGAAAAAAATTGCGGCGTTTATTCATCGGGCCCTTCAAAATCCATCTGAGTCCGAGCTTTCTAAAATTAAAAAAGAAGTTACCGACCTGTGTCGCTCTTTTCCGTTTTATCAAAAGCGGATTGAACATGTTGGATAAAGTATTCGTGTACGACAGATGGCGTTGATGTAGACAACTCCGGATGAAACGTCGTTACCATATGGTTTTCCCCAATCACCCATGTGGGATGGTTTTGGTGTTTTGTTTTGATGGTCAGTGTTGACGAAACTTTTTGGATGATGGGCGCGCGGATAAAGGCAACATCTTGGCCACAAACCGCATCCATAAAACTATCCACTTGTCGGCCATAAGCGTTTCTATGAATGGAAATATCCATGATCCCTAAACTGGGTTGGTGTGGGGTGATATGTTTTGCCATGAGAATAGCACCTGCACAAATTCCCCAAAAGGGGATATCTTTTGATTTTTGAATCAATGCATCCATCATTTCATTTTTTTGGAGCAGTTTTAACTGTGTGGTGCTTTCACCTCCGGGTAAAATAAGTGCCGAAATATTTTCTAAATCTTTAGGGTATTTTACAAGCTTCGGTGTGGCGCCAAGCGCTTCTAAGTGTTGAAAGTGGGGTGTGATGCATCCTTGAAGCCCAAGAATGCCGATGGTCTTACCATCCACGTTTTGAGAGGAGTTCATTTTCAGAAAGTTTGGTCATTTCAATACTGGGCATGGCTTCTCCAAGTCCACCACTGACTTCAAGCAGTGCTTTAGGATTATCGTAATGTGCCACGGCTTGTACAATGGCTTTTGCGAATTTTTCAGGATTTTGTGCTTTAAAAATACCAGAGCCTACAAACACAGACTCTGCTCCGCATTGCATGAGAAGTGCTGCGTCCGCGGGTGTTGCCACGCCGCCAGCTGCAAACATCGGAACAGGTAAGCGTTTTTGTTTTTTAACTTCTTGAATCAGCTCTAAAGGTGCGCCATGTTTTTTGGCGGCTGCGACCAGTTCACAATCTTCCATCAAAGAAATTTCTCGAATTTCTCGAACAATTTTTCGAACATGATTGACGCCTTGTACAATATTTCCAGTGCCTGCTTCTCCTTTGGTTCGAATTAAAGCTGCGCCTTCAGCAATTCTTCTTAAAGCTTCCCCTAAGTTGGTTGCGCCGCAGACAAATGGCACTTTAAAATTAGATTTTAAAATATGATTTTCTTCATCCGCAGGCGTTAACACTTCGCTTTCATCAATATAGTCTACGCCCAAAACTTCCAAAATTTGTGCTTCCACAAAATGGCCAATGCGAACTTTTGCCATCACAGGAATAGAAACCGCTTTCATGATTTTTTGAATTCTTTCCGGGTCACACATACGGGCTACCCCTCCGTGTGCGCGAATATCCGCAGGAACACGCTCCAACGCCATGACCGCAATGGCACCAGAATCTTCAGCAATTTTTGCTTGGTCTTCGGAAATGACGTCCATAATGACGCCACGTTTCAACATTTCGGCTAAACCGGTTTTTAAGTTAATAGATTTCATGGAAGCTAGTCTTATAATTGATCTAAAATCTCAGCAAGTGAAATTTCTTCCATCTCTAAAAAAGGTTCTTTCGAGAGGGTATTGTCCGAAGATAAGGTATAAAAGGAAAAATGGGCTACCCATTCAGGGTCGTCTTCTGTCAAAAGCCCAACCGAAAAACGAGCTTGGGAATTATTTTTTTGTTCTGTTTGGCGCTGAGTATCTTTCCAGATTCTTGAAATAAAGTTTGCAGATCGCCTCCATCCGATACGAACGATAAAGGGAGCATTCACAACAATTCCATCTTTCGTCAGGCGACCTAAAATTGCATTCTTTTGGTTTTTTGTAAATTGGAGGTCATAGACAGTATCTAGACTGCTGTCTAAGATATGAACCGTATGAACCGTTGACCACAAGAAAGGATCTATATCTTGGATGCGATTTGCATCTTCAAAAATATCATATTCTGTGGCTCGTACAAAAACAATGTATTCAATGGATGAGCTTTCAGATTGTCGAGAGCGAAAGAGATTTCCCAAAAGGGGAACATCTTTTAAATTGGGAACACCTTCCATGGTTTCCACTTTGGAATTATTATCCAATTTTACAAGCGGTAAAAGTTGTCCTTCCAGAAGAATAAGCGAGGTGGATGTATTAAATCGATCAATTTTATCCACAGAACCATCTGGATTGGTTCTGGGGGTTGAATCTTCAATTTGAATGGAAAGGCGAACAGCATCTGCTGGATTATTTCGTGTGTCTTTTGGAATAAATTGTGGAGTGACGCTTACAATGTACGCTGTATCTTCAATTTGAACGGTGGCATTTAACCCAGATGCAATTGTAAAAATAAGTCTTTGGCCAGCTAAAATATTTGAAGTTTCTCCATGTAAAACTTTTTGAACGGGGTTTTTGCTGACTTCAATCATTCGATCAATGTCTGAAAGTTCAAGGTGCACACTTCCAAAATCATTCACTTGATTGCCAATGGCCCATTGTAATGTTCTGGGAGATAGTTTTGGATCCAAAAAAGTAGGTTGAAATTCTTGAATGGCATTTACCACACCTGAAACTTCTAAATTTCTTCTTTCAATTTCGTCTTTATTAATTTTAACCACAAAAGTTTCAATTTGAATTTGCCAGGGAAGTGCATCCATAATGGCAACAATTTCTTGGGCACGTTTTACTTTTTCTGGAGATGCTACAATTGTTAAATCGCCACCCGTGATATGGTAGAGCGCAAACTCTGAAGGGTTTGCAACGGGCAATAAAAGGCCGCCTGAATGTCCGCTGCCTGCGGACCCATCCTGGGGACGATCTCTTTGGGGATCTAATCCCAGCGAAATGAACTCTCCTTGCGTTTGATCTAAATTTAAACTTTTTTCGAGAAAAATTTTAACATCCAGACCCCTTCGGTTATAGAAATAAATTTTTTCAACGACGAGATCTTCAGTGGGCGCACTTTGGCTATTTAAAGAGAAGGGAAAAAAGTGTACGACACCCACAATCAACGTTAAAAAAATAAAATGTGCGCGCGATTGATGCATAAATGATTTATTTGCCACTTTAATTAGCATGTATGGTTTGATGGGTCAATTTATAAATGTGCGCAATTTTTATGCAAAAAAAGGCCTGCAGTCTTTACATTTCAAACTATTTTATATATAGTGAGCCGCAATTTATGAAGTGCCCTTTTTGTAATCATCTCGAAAATAAAGTAATTGATTCACGTGTTTCAAAAGAAGGTGATATCACACGTCGCCGTCGTGAATGTTTAAGTTGTGAAAAAAGATATACAACGTATGAAAGAATTGAAGAAGTTTTACCCATGGTGATTAAAAAAGATGGAAGACGAGAACCCTTTGATCGTTTAAAAATTAAGCGAGGCATTGAAAAAGCCTGTCAGAAACGTTCAATCAGTGTGGATCGTGTGGATGAACTTCTGGCAGAAGTCGAACGTCATTTTCAAGAAGGCACGGATCGCGAAGTTAAAACCATTACCATTGGCGAATATGTTATGGGTAAGCTTAAAAAAATCGATGAAGTCGCCTATGTGCGTTTTGCTTCTGTGTACCGAGAATTTAAAGATGTCAGTGAGTTTGTGAAAGAACTCAACTTATTGAAAGATAACGAAAATATGTATAACCCCCTGAGAAATGAGAGGACCCTATGACCGGTGAAGAACATGTCTATTATATGAAGCAAGCTGTAGAGCTTGCCCAGAAAGCTCAAGGACAAACCAGTCCGAACCCCTTGGTGGGTGCTATCATTGTGAAAGACGGAAAAATTATTGGTAAAGGATATCATAAAAAAGCAGGTGCGGCGCATGCAGAACGCATGGCCTTAGATGAAGCAGGAAATCTTGCCAGAGGTGCAACATTATATGTGACCTTAGAGCCTTGTTGTACCGTTGGTAGAACCGGTCCTTGTACAGAAGCCATTTATAAGGCGGGCATTCGTCAAGTCCAGGTCGGCATGATTGATCCCAATCAAGATGTGAATGGAAAAGGCATTCGAGAACTGAAACGCTTGGCTGTAGATGTCGTGGAAGGTGTTTCGGAACGAGAGTGTAAAGAATTAAATGAATATTGGACGTATTGGATTCGAAATCAATTGCCTTTTGTGCTTTTAAAAACGGCTTCTACGTTAGATGGGAAAATTGCAACGTATAAAGGAGAGTCCAAATGGATTACGTCTGTAGAATCTCGCGAAGTGGTTCAAGGCTTAAGACGTAAGGTGGATGCTGTATTGGTTGGAATCGGAACCGTTTTAGCGGATAACCCCACCTTAACGGTGCATGGCGAGACGGATAAAGAACATAAAAATCCCCTTCGAGTTGTTGTGGATTCAAAACTTCGTATTTCTCCGAGAGCAAAAATTTTAAAGGTAGATGACAGAACCCCGACCATGGTGGTTACAACAAGAAAGTCTACACAAAAGAAACGAAAAGCCTTAGAGCGTAAAGGCGTTCAAGTTTTGGTTGTCCCAGATAAAAGAGGCCGCGTGTCTTTGGTATCTTTATTAAAGCATTTGGGGAAAGAAGGCATTGTTTCTGTTTTGGTGGAAGGTGGCGCTGAAGTCAATGCCTCTTTCTTAAAAGAAAAACTTACCCATAAAGTATACGCTTTTATTGCCCCTCGTATTTTAGGGGATGATGCTTTAGGCGCGTATTCAAATTTAGGCTTTGGAGATTTAGACCAAGCGATTAAGCTGAAACATCTTAAAATGGAACCCGTTGGATCAGATATTCTGATTCAAGGTTATGTGAATGTTTAATGGCATTGTTGAAGCGAAAGGTTACATAAAGTCAGCGGAAGTCTTACCTCCTACTGGGATACGATACTTCATTCAAACCCCGAATGCGGGGACACCCTGTAAATTTCAAACCGCTTTACTTCCAGGATCCAGTGTTTCTGTAAATGGCGTTTGTTTAACTGTGACCCAGTGTACAAAAGACGCATTTTGGGTAGATGTTTCTTCTGAAACCCTCAGCAAAACTTTTTTTAAAGATTTAAACGTAGGAGATCCCGTGAATTTAGAACGCGCAGCAAGGTTTTCCGATCGCATCGATGGACATATTGTTACAGGCCATGTGGATGTGACAGGGGAAGTTTTGGAAATTGAACCTGAAGGTGAGTTTTTAAAATTAAAAGTTCGCTATCCAAAGCCATTTTCGGCACATATTGTTGAAAAAGGTTCGATTGCGGTAGATGGCATTAGTTTAACGGTGAATACATGTACCGAAGATCAGTTTGAGGTGATGCTGATTCCTGAAACATTGCGTCGTACAAATTTATCTTCTAAAAAAGTGGGCGATTCTGTTCATTTGGAATTTGATATTTTAGCAAAATATGTGCAAAAATTTTTAGAGAAAAGAAATGGGCGATAAAATTCAAAAAGTTTTTGAGGCGTTAAAATTAGGACGCATGATTGTCTTGGTGGATGATGAAGACCGAGAAAATGAAGGCGATTTGGTTTGCATTGCCGAAAAAGTAACCCCAGATGCCATTAATTTTATGACAAAATTTGGACGGGGATTAATTTGTTTGGCTTTGGAAGAAGATATTGTGGATCGCCTGGAGCTTCCGATGATGACTTCTAAGA
>MGRI01000108.1:6495-6899 GCA_001798105.1 Deltaproteobacteria bacterium RIFCSPHIGHO2_02_FULL_40_11 | reverse complement strand
CCAAAAAAGGGGGCGTTTTGGTGCGTGCGGGTCAAACGGAAGGATCTACTGATTTAGCGCGCCTGTGTGGTTTTCAAGGGGCGGCGGTGATTTGTGAAATTTTAAATGAAGATGGCACGATGTCTCGAATGGTAGATTTAGAAAAGTTTTCAAAAGAGCATGAGATTGAAATTATTTCAATTGCGGAGCTCATTCGTTACAGACTTTATCATGAACGGTTGGTTCGGCGTGTGGCGCAGGCCAAGCTTCCCACCCGATTTGCAATTTCAGAGGCACGTGAATTTCAAGTGATTGTATATGAAAATGATGTCGATCAAAAAAATCATATGGCCTTGGTGATGGGCGATGTCCGAAAAGTTCCGTCTGTTTTGGTGAGGATGCATTCTGGATGTACCACAGGAGAT
>MGRI01000108.1:2554-6421 GCA_001798105.1 Deltaproteobacteria bacterium RIFCSPHIGHO2_02_FULL_40_11 | reverse complement strand
GGGTGTTTTGGTATATATGCAACAAGAAGGAAGAGGAATTGGACTTACCAATAAAATTAAATCGTACGCGCTTCAAGACCAAGGGTACGATACGGTAGAAGCCAACGAAAAATTAGGGTTTAAACCAGATTTGCGAGATTATGGTTTAGGCGCGCAAATTCTTTTAGATTTAGGTGTTCAAAATTTAAGACTCATGACCAATAATCCTAAAAAAGTAATTGGCTTAGAAGGCTATGGTTTAAAAATTGTAGATCGCGTGGCCATTCAAGTGGGCATTCAAAAAGAAAACATGGGCTATCTTAAAACCAAGCGCGATAAAATGGGGCATAATTTAGATTTGCCAAAGGAAATGGGATGAAAGACGTACGCATTGGGGTGATTGGTTCAGAATTTAATCGCTTAATTGTAGATGCATTGGTTCAAGGAGCCTTGGAAACGCTCAAAGCGCAGGGGATTGAAGACCATCAAATTGAAGTCGCCAAAGTGCCAGGGGCGTTTGAACTGCCATTGGCTGCAAAAAAAATGATTCAAACGCTTCATTTAGATGCCGTTATTTGCGTGGGATGTGTCATTCGTGGAGAAACTTCGCATTATGATTTGGTGTGTAACGAAGCCGCACGTGGTATACAAGCTGTTTCTTTAGAAACAGGAATTCCCATCGGGTTTGGGCTTGTAACCGCAGACAATCTTGATCAGGCTTTAGACCGTGCGGGTGGAAAAGTTTCTAATAAAGGGCAAGAAGCAGCCTTCGCTGCATTACACATGCTTCAGTTATTTCGTAAATGGAAAACAGAAAGATAGTTTCATGGGAAGACAACGAAAATCGAGAGAAGTTTTACTTCAGCTTTTATTTCAAGCCGAAGCGGCCGGTGCTTTTGACCCGCATCAGATGCTTCAAGAGTTGTCTAAAAGTCATGAACATTTAAAAACGCAAAAAGAGGACGTTAAAAAAAGAGCGTGCGATTTATTTATTCAAATTATGGGGAAAAAAGAGGAACTGGATCAGTGGATTGGTTCTGTCAGTCAAAATTGGCATGTTGGACGAATGGGGAGCATCGATCGAAACGTTTTGCGCGTTGCAGCCTATGAATTAAAATATTGCCCCGATGTCCCAGGCGAAGTCATTTTAGATGAAGCCATCGAAATTGCAAAACGCTATGGGTCTGAAGAATCTGGAAAATTTGTAAATGGCATTTTAGATAAACTTTTTAACGAAGTGCGTGCGTCTTAAAGGTAAAAATTTCCGTATTATTTTTTTGTCCCGTTTCATCTTCCATATAAATCGTATAGTAATAGCGTGTTTCAGGGGAAAGCCCCGAAAGTTCCAGTACATGAAATTTTGAAAACTCATTTTGAATGACTTTTTTCTTTTGAAAAGAAGGTAAGGGAACTTTTCCCCATTTTACATGCGTTTTACAACTGCGACCTGTTGTCCATTCAATGCGAACATCGTTTTCGGTTAATCTTCCAAGTGCGGGGCCAGATTTTAAAACGGGAAGTTTATTTTGGGCACTCGGCGCCGGCGTTACAAAAGAAGAATAGGTGGAGGTTACCGTTCGATTCAATTTATCTTTCGATTTTACCTGATAAAAATAGCGTGTATTGGGTTCCAGATCCTCCAGAAGAACAATATGAACCTCTGAAAGCAGAGTACTGACATAAGGGGTTTTGCGCGTCTGTTTGGTGCCATAAATGACAACGCTCGAAGCCGGTAAATTTGTTTTCCAGCTGAGAGTTGCTTGGGTGGAACCGGGGGTAGAAACTTGAGGCAAAGACGTTATTTTTAAGGAAGCTTCTGTGAGAACTTCAAAGGATTCTGTTTTAAAGGTGTAGGTGTCGCTTACGGTAACTTGTCCCTTTTTATCTTTTGAAATAATTTGAAAAAAGTAGGAAGTCGCAGGCTTTAGATTTTTAAGTTTAACGAGATGTTCTTGAGACATTTCTTTTATTTTTTTGTCGAAGCCAAATTTTGAATGTGTTCCATATTTAACAATACCATAAGTTTCAGTAGAGGTTGTCCATTCCAGAGTCGCTTCATTGTGACGAATATTGGTGACAGCGGGTTCATGGATTTGAACTTGTGCAAAGCTTGTAAAGCTGATTAAAAAAATAAAACCAAAAAAAGAATGTTTAAAAAACATGGAATGCTTTTGAAATTCCTGTTCGAATTCCGATTGTTTCGCTTTGTGAAATCATGCCCATACTTATCCCCAGATCCAATTTCCAGTTGGATGTAAAAAGCCATGAAATTCCAGAGCGAAACGTGGCTTCATTAATGGGACTATTGGATTTCTCATATCGCCCTGAAATTTCTGAAACCCAATTTAATTTTTGAGTCCAGGCATAGGAACTGGCAAAGCCGTAGCCAAAGGCATCATGTTGCCCGCCACCGAGTTTATCTAAAATTTCTAATCCCGTATTGGTAAAAATGTGAAAATTTCCGATTTGTTTTCCCAAAATGGCCCAAACAAAAGTGTCCGTTAAATCTGTTCCTGCTCTGGTTTCGTTAGATGCATTTGGAAGCTTGGCTCCCACCCGTACAGAAAAAGAAGGAAAATGGGTTTCTTTTTTAAACAAGATTCTTGTAAAAAAACTGACATCAGAAATATCTCGTGAAAACGCTCCCGATTCTGTTTGTGTAAATCGTAGGGTATCCCAATTGAGTTCAAAATCAGCTCTTTGTCCAAGTCCCAAAAGGAAGTTTAAAGCGGGCCCATTGATGAGTAAATTTGATTGTCCTTGGTAGTCAAATCCCATAGCAGAATTTAAGAGTGCACTTTTTACAGTAATCTCCAGGCTGCCTGCAGGTAAAAGGGTGTCTGTATTGGTTCTTAAATAGTGAATTTGTGTTGCTTCGGTCTGCCAAGAGGCGCATAAAAGACTTAAAATGATAACCCAGTTTCTCACCCCAGTAGTATTATCTTTCTGATGCTTGGATGCAAATATTTTCTTGAGTCTTTGGGGATGAAACTCGTATGATGGAGCACATATGTTTCTAAAAAAAGAATCGTTGGAATATCATGAAAAGCCGAGGCCTGGGAAAATTGAAGTTGTTCCAACAAAGCCGTGTGAAACGCAACGAGAGCTTTCTTTAGCCTATACGCCAGGTGTTGCTGAGCCTTGCCTGGAAATCTTTAAAGATCCCAAAAAAGCATATCGTTATACAGCCAAGGGAAACTTGGTTGCCGTTGTGACCAACGGCTCTGCGGTTTTAGGGTTGGGAAAATTGGGACCTTTGGCTTCCAAACCAGTCATGGAAGGAAAAGCGATTCTTTTTAAGCGTTTTTCAAACATTGATGTCTTTGACATTGAAATTAATGCAACCGATCCCAAAGAATTTGTTCAAACGGTTAAAAACTTAGAGCCTACGTTTGGGGGAATTAATTTAGAAGATATTAAAAGCCCAGATTGTTTTTATATTGAAGAAAATTTACGAAAACAAATGAACATTCCTGTGTTTCATGATGATCAACATGGCACCGCCATTATTTCTGGGGCAGCGCTTTTAAATGCCGTAAAAGTCGCGCGTAAGAAAATGGAAAATATTAAAGTGGTTTTTTGTGGGGCGGGAGCGGCAGGAATTGCATGTGCAAAATTTTTTACCACCTTAGGTGTGAAGCGCCAAAATATTACAATGGTCGATAGCAAAGGGGTGGTGCACGAAGGGCGTCTCAAAGAAGTGGACGCTTATAAAGCCTATTTTGCAAAGAAAACAAGCTTGAGAACCTTGCAGCAGGCCATGCGTGGTGCAGATGTTTTTGCGGGGCTTTCCATGAAAGGCTTGGTCACAAAAGCCATGGTCAAAAGCATGGCAAAAAATCCAATTATTTTTGCCATGGCCAATCCAGATCCTGAAATTACCCCCGA
>MGRI01000108.1:0-2544 GCA_001798105.1 Deltaproteobacteria bacterium RIFCSPHIGHO2_02_FULL_40_11 | reverse complement strand
CAAGTTCGAAAAGATGCCATTATGGCAACGGGCAGATCCGACTATCCCAATCAAGTGAATAATGTTTTGGGGTTCCCCTTTATTTTTAGAGGGGCGCTCGATGTGGGTGCAAAAACCATTACGGAAGAAATGAAAATTGCAGCTGCCAAAGCGCTGGCACTTTTGGCGCAAGAAGATGTCCCGGAATCCGTGCGTAGAGCTTATGGCGATGTCCAAATTAAATTTGGAAAAGAATATATTATTCCAAAACCGTTTGATCCCAGAGTGCTTTTGTGGGTAGCGCCTGCGGTGGCCAAGGCCGCAATGGAAAGTAAAGTTGCCAGACATCCAATTTCAGATTTACAAGCCTATCGTCAGTCTTTGGAAAAACTTTTGGGGCTTTCGCGTGGGTTTATGCGAGATATTATCAATAAAGCGCGTGGCGGGGAAGGTGCGCTTTCGCCTGCCAAACAAAAAAAATTAAAACGCATTGTTTTACCAGAGGGGCATCATCTCAAAATTATTAAAGCAGCACGCATTATTGCAGACGAAGGACTCGCTCAGCCCATTCTTTTAGGGAAAAAATCGATTATTGAGAAACTGGCAAAAGAAAGTCAAATCAGTCTGAAAGGCATTGAAATGATGTATCCCCTAGATCATCCAAAGCTCCCAAAATTTATTGAACATTTTTATGAATTGAGAAAACGAAAAGGCATAACACATGTGAGCGCTGAAAAAATCATGTACAGTTCTTCAACGTATGTGGGCTGTATGATGTTACGGGAAGGAGAAGTGGATGGGTTGGTGAGCGGACTGACCAAAAGCTATCCAGAAACCATTCGGCCTGCTTTAGAAATTATTGGGATTCAAAAAAATAAAACTGTGGTAGCAGGTATTTATATTGTTTTAACCAAAGACCATGTTTTATTTTTTGGCGATACGACGGTCAATATTGATCCCACTTCAGAGCAGCTTTGTGAAATTGCCCTTGGAACAGCAGATAAGGCCAGTTATTTTAATATTTCGCCACGTGTTGCCATGCTTTCTTTTTCAAATTTTGGATCTTCGCGTCATCCCCTTTCAGACAAGGTGAGAGATGCCGTCAGATTAATTAAAAAGAAAAGACCGAGCTTAACTGTGGATGGTGAAATTCAAGCCAACGTGGCTTTGTCTCCGGAACTGATGGCGCAGACTTTCCCATTTTGTGAAATTAAAGAAGGGGCCAATGTTTTAATTTTCCCAGATCTTCAGTCTGGAAATATTGCCTATAAATTGATGGCAACGGTTGGGAGGGCTGAAGTGGTTGGGCCTATTTTAATTGGCATGAATCAACCTGTGCATGTCTTGCAACACAATTGCGATGTGAATGATATTGTAAACATGGTTGCCATTACGGTTCTTGAAGCCAAAGATGTGAAATGAGGCTCTCTCAGACAAAGCATATTCAAAACATGCGACGGTATTTTATTGAAAAGGTACATGCTGAAACCGAAGGTAAAAGCCGATTTCAAAAAGTAGATTTTAGAAATCAAATCCAATTGGCGGGGAATATGTCCGCCATTCATCGAATTTGTAAAAAGTTTCAAGAAAATCATCATGCAAACCAATGTGATCATGATTTGGTTCGGTCGCTTGCAACGATTGATTGGAAGCGAGATCAATGCCTTAATTCGATTGGAGAGTTTACACCAAAAACAAGGGCATATCTTCCCATCTGTGCTGCTCCCGAGCTTCTTCAGAAGTACCCAAATTTAAAAATCTTATTGATTGGCGCTGGGGCTATGCGTGAATATCTTGAAGCCTTGGTCTATTTACTGAATCACGGGCGTAAAAAGCTTTTTTTTGAAACACTGAATGCGATTCTTCTAAAAGACAGAGCCTCAGAAACCAAAAAAAGGGTTCGAACTTTTTTTCAAAAATTAAAGAAAGAAAAAAAAGAAACGGCGTATTTTGAAGCAGCGCAGGGTAAAATTGCAGATCAAATTATTTTTACAGGCGCTTTAAATGCAGAAGATCTAAAATGGATTTTGCCTCTTTCAAGGAAATCTAAAATATCGCACTACTTGTTTAAATGTGGCAAATAAGGTATAAGCTCCAAAACCTCCTAAGGCCATAAAAATGTCACTTTCATTTAAAGTAAATCATAAGGATTCAGGGACGCTCGCAAGATCGGGTGAACTGACCATTCGTGGGCAAAAAGTCCCAACCCCCGTATTTATGCCTGTGGGAACGGTTGGGGCGGTTCGCGCTGTTTCTCCCTTTGAATTGGAGCGTGCTGGGGCAAAAATTGTGCTGGCCAATACGTATCACTTAAGCATTCGTCCAGGAGAAGGGCTGATTCAAAAGGCAGGTGGATTGCATAAGTTTATGGGCTGGAAAGGGATTATTTTAACCGATAGCGGGGGGTTTCAGATCTTTTCGCTTCCCAAGGTAAAAGTGAACGATCAAGGGGTTTCTTTTCAATATGAAGTGGATGGCTCAAAAGTTTTTCTAAGTCCTGAAAGATCCATGCAAATTCAAAATGCGTTGGGGGCAGATATCATTATGGCCTTTGACGAATGTGTG
>MGRI01000107.1:4469-5655 GCA_001798105.1 Deltaproteobacteria bacterium RIFCSPHIGHO2_02_FULL_40_11 | reverse complement strand
TACCTTATTGTTTGAGTAAGCATTAGGAGGCCCAACAGTGACTTTAGTGATGTAAAAATCACCACCTTGATTTGTTGGGACATAATTTCCGTTATCGTCTTGTCCATACCAAGTTGGGAAGGGGTGATGGTCAGCATCGAATTCGCCTGAATGGAGAGTAACAGTAGTATGTCCATCTGGCAAGGTCTCATCTCTTGAGCTCGTCCAGAAGGAGCTAGGCGGAGTATAGTCGGTTGCAAATTTCTTATACATATCTTTAAAATTTCTACTGTAGAGCCAGGCGTTTAGCCTTATATCTTTAGTGGGGCTATCCTGGATATTAAAGTAGAGTGATGAAGAATGTGGCCAAAAAGAAGAAGGAGGTTCTATGTATGGCGGTACATCGATGGTTCCAGTATCAGTCCAGGATGCATAGATTTTAGGCTGCACAACGTAAAAAGTCTTCTTAGCTGTAAACTTTGGATCCGTATTATACTGCGCGGCGGGGTTCTTTATTTTAATATAAACGGCTTGGCCATCAAACAGTTGCGTTCTAACAGAAAACTCACCTGGTTCGAGTTTTAAATCTGTTCTCGGATTTCCCTGAATATCCGTATATTCAATTTTCTCGGAACCATTCTTGCCATCACATATGCGCTCTTTTAGGAAGACCTGTTTCAGGAAGTTATACGGTTTATACTTGTTATCTGAACCTTTATATTTCTCAAGATCGTCGACACTGACTCCACCTATAGTCAAGGCATCTATCTCGACATCCGCTAAAAGGTAATCCTTGACCTTAAATATAAGATAATACCTATTGTAGGAATCGTCGTTAGGGGTGGCATTCCAATTCACTGGTACAGCGTACACGCTTTCAATCACAGGATCATCCTCGATGGCTTGGAGGATGATGTCGGAGGTACCGAGGATACCGGGAGGATTTCCACGGAATTCACATTCTCCTGTTATACCTATTATTGAAAGCCATGGAAGCAATGTAAAATGGGCGGCATGAATTTGATGATATTTTCCAATTAGACCTTGACTTACAAGATTTGAAAAACCGTCACCGCTATCCCAAAGACCGCCGCTTATACAGCTATAATCTTTTTCATTAAAAACTTTACCGAGATACTGACTAGCCTGCAAGCAAAAAAGATCTCGTACCAAATTAAAATCGTCCCCTGCGATTGCGTGTACATTT
>MGRI01000107.1:1220-4419 GCA_001798105.1 Deltaproteobacteria bacterium RIFCSPHIGHO2_02_FULL_40_11 | reverse complement strand
GCAGATATTAAAGGTATGGCTGTAACTATTAGCGAGGGGATTATTAATTAACGTTGCTCTGATTACGCCTTTCTCTGTAACATTTGGAGGAAGAAGCTTATGAAATAAAGCTAACCATTTAGTACCATTTAACGCTGTTTCTAATTGTTCATTATCATTTTTATCTCTGGTTGAAACATACATGCCTTCGGAGCTTTCCCCCCATTGCATAAAATGTAAATTATTTTCGATTTTCTTATTTTCCTGTCCTTGTATATCGCGCAATGCCCCTATATCACAAACCTTAACTTTCTTGCTATCAATCAAACTATCCATATCTCTAATATCTGCTCTTAGCGCAATTATCTCTTTCGGCAGAAAATAGCCTACTGGCGCCAAAGGACTTCCCTGTTGTTGGCTACCTATAAAGAATACTGCCGCAACTTTATCCCGCATATTATAAATATCATCATGAACAAGCATATATCTTGCTATCAAACCGCCTAGGGAATGGCAGACTAGGATGACTTTTGGGGTAGAACAGGGATTGGTGTAAGTGTATGTGGAAGTATCATAGTAACCTTTTACATTACTATTACCAAATAATATTTCATCTATCTGCTTTTGTAGCGCCTTTGCATTTGTTGCAAGCGTATTCTGTTGTGCATCATAAAAGAAGAATTCGAGATGCGACTTTTCTCCTAGTTGCAATGTTCCTATCGGTGAATCTTCATATTTAGCTGCTCCATTAAATATAAAATATTTCGTGAATTCTTGGAATATTGAGCTCTGGGGCCACCTCTTAGATGGTGAACCATTCGAATTATCTGCGACATTTTTAGTGCCTATTCCGCTTACGAAAACAATAGGATAAGGCGTATATATTTGTGGCTTATCAACACCGAAGGCGGAATTATTTAATAAAAGAAAAAATAGTAACATTAAAATTAATTTTTTTATCATAACTTTGTAATCTCTTTAATTAATCTTGCCTTTGAGTAAAATTCTTTCGTTTTTGCCATCTATGTCTCTAATACCAATAGAGACGCCATCCTGAGAAAATAATTTCTTCTTACCGTCCGGGGAAATGCCGGTATTTCTTTCTTGTACCCCTAAGCTTTTTAGTATTTCATGGGATTCTACAAATGAACTAGGATTTTTTACATCAAATTTTTTGGACAAAAAATCATATATCAGGATACGGCGTCTAATATTATCTCCGTACAAAATTCCTTTTCCATTTTTATATTTCGGTTTAACATTACCTTCTGCGTCAGCCAAAGCGCCAATAACAAGTTTCCCATCTTTTGTCCATCCAATAACATTGCTTTCTTCGCCGCAAATCATATGGTTACCTTGTCCGTCAAGATTGATTAACCACGAAGAAGGCCAATCTTCTGCGCCATCCCTTTTCCCTGTATAAGCCAATCTGGTTTCGTCCGGGGAAATAAATAATTCTGGAAACTGGTTTACTCTTCCAATATCTAATAATTTTACTAAATTGCTTCCATCTATGTTTACTCTATAAACGCTCCATACTTGTCCTGCATCTGAGTATGTTAAAAGAATTAACTGTTTACTCTCATATAAAATATTTAAATTGCCTACGATTAAAAAAGAAGGACTTTTGGTAATAAATTTCATTATTACCTCTTTATCCGAACCGTCCGGTCTCATAGACATAATATAGGATTTACGTTCATTAGAAACGGTCGGATCTCCCCTTAAAGGGCCAGTCATAATAGAGTCGGGGGTTATTTTCCAAGAATATATGCTTTTAATATAAAAAATCCGGCTGCCGTCTTTTGACCAGACTGGAGAATAATAACTTACATCGTGACCCATCCATATTGCCGGCCCATTAATAACAATATGTACAATCAATATTAATAAGATAATACATGGAAGAGCTATTATGATTTTTTTAGACACAGTCTATCCTCTTTTACTGAAATACTGAATCGGGAATACCAGAATTAATTATTACGTTTGAAAGGGTTTCGGTAGTTATATTTTCTGTATTCGTAATAAGATTATCTATCTTTGTAACCGAACCACTTTGAACCCAAATATCATTGATTTGAATATAGGAATAAACGGTTTCAAAATAGGTGTTTGTAAATCTATCAAAATATTCATTCGTGATCTTGGTGACAACACCTTTGGAGTAGTCAACATAATATTTGATAACTTTTTGAAAACCTTGCTGCGAAATGATTGAGATTTTTAAAACGTACATATCGCCTGCAGAGCTTTCTATCATACTGGTTGTTGTAATATCAGGATCTTGTAACTCATTTGTCTTTGATATGAAGGGCGTTCCGTCAAGGTTAATGGAATCGCTTGTTTCTATAATTATATGTGTTTCCTGGGCTGGATATGTATACTGTACCTTTGACTTATCCCCTTTTTGCCAAATACTATATCTCTTTTCGGGGACAGAACCAGGTTCATTGGAAGTTTTAACTGCATCGGCCATAAGGTCTAATATCATATCTTCATTTTGTTTTACCTTATTCATTATATCATCAAAGGTTAGAGTGGCAGTTTGTGAGTTTGTAAAATTAAACGTTACGTTTAAGTTTGGATTTATTGCGCTTGTGGCTGTAACCTGTGTCGTTGCACCAGAGTTAGGCGGCACAGTCAAAGTTACTTGCGTTTCGCCATAAGCAGTGGTGGTCGCCTGTGCAACTGACAGGGTTCCTGTGCCTTGTGTTATCTGAAAGTTTATGTTTTCATTTGGAATCGGATTATTATTTGAGTCAGTAAGTCTTACAATTAAATCAACCGTAGCGCCTGGAATCGGTGTTATTGAGTCGTCGGAAACTTTTGTTAATCTTGAAAGAAGCCCTGCCTTTGTATAAACAACAAAGGTCGTCTTAACCAATGGATTATTAGCTACGAAGCAATCGACTTTATTTACAACACTGGAGTCGGTATCTGTTGTAAGGATAACTTGCGCATTACCATCACTATCTGTAAATGCACTGGCCTGGGATAGGCTACCGCTTCCTTCAGTTATATTAAAATCAACTTCTTGATTCGGAGCCAATTGACCATTCTTCTGGAGCGTTACTTTTAAGGTCTGGGTTGTGCCAGCAACAGGCCTTGTGTCGTCGTATTCATCTGCATTGCCAATAGTTTCAGTAAGCTGGTAATTGGCTAACTGCGGCGACGTCACAAATATAGAATCCTCGAATAGACTGTCATTTGCATCATA
>MGRI01000107.1:0-1012 GCA_001798105.1 Deltaproteobacteria bacterium RIFCSPHIGHO2_02_FULL_40_11 | reverse complement strand
AAATCACTTAATAGTTCTGCGGCGGTGCCATTTACAGTTACGGTCTGGGTATCATCCGAGACCCTGCCATAGATTATGTTACTGCGAGTAGTTGAGTTGTTATCCGGGGCATAGATATTTATGCTTGGGGGCTCTTGGTCTAAGATTACATTTATGCTATTTTCAGCAGTTTGGCTATCTTTGACTGCTTTTGCTGTTATTATGTTTGTGCCTTGAGTTAAAGGTATGTTCGAAACTGCAAAGGTATTGTTTGTTACTGTGGCTGATATTCCGTTTACCGTAACAGTTGCCGTTGAATCGGTTACTGTTCCTGAGACGGAGATTGTGGGGGTGTTAACTAAAGCATTATCTGCCGGCGAGGTAATAGTAATTGATAAAACTATATTCGGCTCATAGGTCACGGTTATAGAAGCAGATGAAGTATTTCCTACCAGATCTGTTGCGGTGACAGCAATTGTGTTCTGGCCTTGGGTTAAGGTTATATTGTTTGCGGTAAAGGCGCCGTTTGAGACAGTGGCAGGACTGCCGTTTACGCTGACAGATGCCTGGTTATCGTCTATCGTGCCTGAGACGGTTATCGTCTCTGTGTTCGATATATAATCATTTAAAGGTGAAGTTATTAATACTGAAGGCGCCGTATTGTCAACTGTGACGGTAATCTTAGGTGACTCTAAGATCGGGAGGATGTTTCGTTCAGAAGGCGTAGGGCGATCCGGTGCTTGCATTACCGAGGCGTAGAGCGTATGTTGGCCGTCTGAATAAGATGTGGTGTCCCAGGTATATTGGTATGGGGATGCGGTATCCTCGCCTACGAAGTTATTATCTATATAAAACTTGACAGACCTTGCTTGAGGGGTTTGGTTTAGTTGGGCCTCTATCGTTACGCTCTTACTGATATAACTGCCGTCTGAGGGTAAGGTTATGGTTATAAAAGAGGGTAGAGCGGCAAAGCAATAACTAAAAGAGACTAAAAGAGATAGAAAAATAATAAGAAATCGCGTCCTAATGGCTT
>MGRI01000106.1:746-5656 GCA_001798105.1 Deltaproteobacteria bacterium RIFCSPHIGHO2_02_FULL_40_11 | reverse complement strand
CCCACCCAAAACTTTTGGATATCCGTGTAGGATAAACATAATCCCAATTCCAAGTCTTAAAGTTAAAAGACCTAAGTCGCGTTTACTACTTAACATAATTACCCTCCTGGTTAAGTTAAAAATTAAGATCCTTCGCTTCCGCTCAGGATGACTTGATGCCTACTTTATCCCAAAAATTTTGGAATTTCTCGAATTAAATCTGAGGCCATAAAACCCCGTGTTGTCTTTTTCTTTTCTGCCCAAAGATCAGCGATTTTACCATGTGCGTACACTGCCAATTGGCAAGCTGTCTCTACGCCTAAGCCTTGTCCTAAAAAGCTTAAAAGCATTCCCGTAAGCACATCTCCCATCCCAGCTGTTGCCATCACTGGGTTTCCGGTTGGATTGATATAAAGTTTCCCGTTGGGGGTTGCAATTACCGTTGCAGCGCCTTTTAAAATTAAATATACCCCATGTTTTTTTGCGAATGTTTTTGAAATTTGGAGTCTATTTTTTTGAACTTCTTTTTTAAGATCCCCGCGTTCGCGGGGATGACTTTTTAAAAGTCTGGCCATTTCTCCAGGATGTGGTGTTAAAATTAGTGGTGCTTTTTTTTGTTTTAAGATTTTTAAATCTTGAGCCAAAAGGGTTAAGCCGTCGGCATCGATAATGATGGGTTTTCTATTTTTCTGGATGAGAAAATGTAGCAATTTTTTGGTTGTTTCAGTTACGCCAATGCCGGGACCAAAAGCAATGGCCTTTTTATCTTTTAAATATTTTTGAAGTTCAAAATCAGCTTGATCATACGTATCTAAAAAGGCTTCGAATGCTTTTTTCAAAAATTCTTTTTGCGATTTTGGGTGTGTAAGAAGTGTAACAAGACCAGAGCCTGTTCGAAATGCTGCTTGTACAGTCATGATCGCAGCGCCCAATTTCCCAGGACTCCCTGCAAATACCAAAACATGCCCCCCACTGCCTTTGTGTGCTGACTTTTTTCGCTTTGGAATTTTTTTAAGAATGTTGGCGTCAATCAAGCTGGCTTCATGGGACGTATGATTCAATAACCTTTTTGGGAAACCAATGTTTTGAATAAAAAGTTTTCCTACGTAGTCAATCCCTGGCGGTAAAAAAAAGCCGACCTTTGGGAGTCCAAAAGTAACTGTAAAATCCGCCATCACAGCCACCCCCATGACATCTCCCGTTGTGCCATTCACCCCAGAAGGAATATCGATGGAAATGACGGGTTTTTGAGATTTATTCACAAGCTCAATGGTGGTTTTATATTTCCCTTTGATGTTTGCATTCAGCCCTGTGCCAAAGAGGGCATCTATAATCAAGTCTGTTTTTTGAATTTCTTTTTTGAGGCATCGAATCAATTCTGGGATACGAAAGCGAGTCTGATCGAACAAAGATTCGCTTGGCGACTCCCGAAAAAGCTTCTTATAATTCTCTAAAGTCTCTCCTTTAAACAAAGCAGGATCTTCTAAAAAACAAAACGAAACCTTGCCCCCTTTTTGCATAAGATATCTGGCTGCCACCAAACCATCCCCCGTATTATTTCCCTTGGCACACAGAATTAAAACTTTTTTTGTTTTGATCGGAGCATAGACCTTTGAAATAATTTTAAAAACAGCGCGTCCTGCATTTTCCATGAGCCGCTCACGTGAAATACCCGAGAGAATGGCTGCACCGTCAATTTTTTGCATTTGCTCGGAAGTTACAATTTTCATGATGTTGTTTCAGAAGTTAAAATCACAAAAGCCAAAGCATAGTCTTTTTCATCGCTCAAGCTCACATGGATTTTCGCACCTTTTTTTGGATCCCCGCTTTCGCGGGAATGACACATTTTCTTTAAAATTTTTGAAACCTTCCCTTTGTGACGCAGAACAGGTTTGCCAGATGAATCGTTTTCGACAGATATTTCATGAAAAGAAATTCCTTTTGAAAATCCTGTTCCCAGAGCTTTTAAAAATGCTTCTTTGGCAGCAAACCTGGATGCAAAGTGTTTTTCAGGACAAGCCTTGGATTTGCATGCTTTGATTTCAGCCGCAGTAAACACACGTCGTAAAAATTTTTTCGGCCACTTCTCTATGGCTTCTTTCATTCTTGGGATGTATACCAAGTCTGTCCCACATCCAATGATCATGCGCCCAGCTCTTCCTTCAAGCACGCTGCAATTTCATGCGCCAAAGTTTGAATCACAGTTTCACTTTCGCCTTCAACCATCACTCTGGCCAGATTTTCAGTTCCAGAATACCGAACCAAAACGCGGCCTTGCCCCTCTAGCTTCTTTTGGGCTTCTTGAATTTTTTGAAAGGTCTTTGGAAGATCTTGAATCTTACGTTTTTCTTTCACCCCCACATTCACTAAAACTTGGGGTGTTTTCACCAAAACCTGAGCCAATTCAGACAGCTTTTTCTTAGAGCGCTTCATAACCGCTAAAAGTTGTAATGCTGAAACCAACCCATCGCCTGTTGTATTGAGCTCTAGAAAAACAATATGACCACATTGTTCGCCCCCAAACCCATATCCTCCACGAACCATTTCTTGCACCACAAAACGATCTCCCACGTCTGTTCGAATCATTTGAATGTCATGCGTTGCAAATAGTTTTTGAAGACCAAAATTACTCATTTCGGTGACAACCACCGTATTTTGTTTGAGTTTTTTTTGTTTTTTAAGCTCCAAGGCACACATGGCCATAATAAAATCACCATCTAAAATCTGGCCTTTTTCATCCACCACAATGACCCGATCACTATCTCCATCTAACGCAATGCCCACATCTGCTTTTTCTTGGAGAACGGTTTTGGACAGGGTTTGGGGATACACGGCCCCACAGTTCTTATTAATATTGTACCCATTGGGTTTATTGTTGATCACCACCAATTCACAATCGAGTTCTTCAAAAACAATAGGCGCAACTTTGTACGCTGCTCCATTGGCACAATCTAAAACAATTTTTAGGCCACCCAGCGTTAAACGTTTTGGAAATGTATTTTTTAAAAATTCTGCATAGCGACCATCTGCTTCTTCAATACGCTTTAAATTTCCCACTTCTTTCGGCAAGGCCCAAGCCTTTTGATTTTGGTCTGCAACAAAAGCTTCAATCTTAGCCTCCCAGGATTCAGGAATTTTATACCCCTCTGCATCAAAAATTTTAATGCCATTATCTTGATACGGATTATGCGACGCAGAAATGACGACACCGCAGACAGCGCGCATCCCTGCCACCGTAAAAGCTACGCCCGGGGTTGGAATTTTACCCGCAATGCGAACCTTCCCGCCCTGGGAACAAATTCCAGAAGATAAGGCAGATTCAATCATCGGGCCTGAAACACGAGTATCTCTTCCAATCACAATCTTAGGAGTTACGTCTAACTTTAATTCTTCTTTTAAAAGGCGGACCAGAGCTCTCCCAATTTGAACCAACGTAAGCGGTTCAATCGGCGCTTGATTTGCGACACCCCGAATACCATCTGTTCCAAATAGTTTTTTCATCTTCTACTTTTTCTTTTCAATGTAAACTTTAACTTTACCGGTGGGTAATCCAGGCATTTTAATGAGGACATGCACGGGCAAAAGATTGACGTCTAAGGTTTTGGCTTTTGAAATATAAGGGAAATCAACACTTTCTGTTTCAACCACGGAAATTAAAGATACTTTTTCTTCGGGGCCTTTGATTTCAATTTCACTGGGCTCCACACGAACCGTATATTGCTTTAAAATAGAATCTGAAACATTTAATTTTAATTTCACTTCCACCTTTTTGGTAATGACCTTTTCCAGTTTTGGATAAATACGCGAAGGTAAAATGCTAGACACCACAACGCCTCTCGGAAGATTGAGCTGTCTTGTGTCTAAGCGAATACGCGAAGTCCCCACGCCGACCCCTGTTAAATCAACTTTATAGTAGTAGTCTTGCCCACGCACAATCCCAATCGCAGATTTTTGCCCTGATAAAACAATTTCAAATTCAAAGGGAACCGTATTTACAATCATCATATCCTCTGCGGTAATGTATTCCAAATTTACACGTTTTGACATTTGGACAGATTCTCCCGCCACCAAGGCAAATAAAGTAAGCGTCAAAAGCGAAGCAACCATCTTTAATGCTAAGTTCTGCGTCATGGCGCGCACCACCTGGCGCTTGGCAAGTAAAAATATTTCTTTAAACTTTATTTTCACGCTCTAATAACCTCAATAATTTTTCAGACATTTCTTTTTGATCCAACCCTTTATAAATTTTTGCTTCCACCACCAAAGACACATCGGATGTTTCTTCTGAAACCACAATAATCAATGCATCGGTCTGCTCTGAAAGTCCCAGTGCTGCACGATGCCTTGCCCCATACTGCTTGGGAAGATTGGTTTGTGTGGTCGATGGCAAAAAACAACCTGCCGCAACAATTTGGTCACCTTGAATCACCACAGCGCCATCATGCATCGGACCGTACGGTAAAAAGATACTTACCAAGAGCTCATGGGTCACTTTTGCATCGAGTCGAACCCCTTCTTCAAGATAATTTTTAAGGCCCGTCTCACGCTCAATTACAATAATTGCCCCCACTCTTTTTTCTGCCATCGAATACGACGCCTTTAAGACTTCATCTGTCACACGAATGTCTTTAATTTTACGCATGCTTGAAAAAAATGGATTTTTTCCAAAATGGATGAGCGCTCTTCGAATATCATCTTGAAAAATAATAATAATGATAATGACCAAGGGGCTTAAAAGTTCCTTTAAAACAACATACACTGTATAAAGTCCAATGTTTTTGGATAGCAAAAACACAATGATCACAATGCCAAATCCGGTGAGCATTTGCATGGCCCGTGTGCCACGAATGAGTAACAGGGCTCGATACAAGATGTAATAAATAATGAAAAAATCGGCGACATCTTGCCACCGAACACTTTGAAATATGTCT
>MGRI01000106.1:0-732 GCA_001798105.1 Deltaproteobacteria bacterium RIFCSPHIGHO2_02_FULL_40_11 | reverse complement strand
ATCTGATACTTTGAAATATGTCTAAAAAACCTTCCATTATTTTATGTTCTCACACAATTTTAAAGCCTGCACCGTTTCCCACACATCGTGCACTCGAAAGTACGTTACGCCTTGAAGATAAGACATCACACACGCGGCAATACTTCCCCCTAAGCGATCTTGAGGGCCTTTGTCTGGTAAAACTTTTCCAATAAACGATTTTCTGGATGCCCCCACCATGATCGCACATCCTAAACTTTGAAAACTTTTTAGGTTTTTAAAAATTTCGATGGTATGTTCCACCGTTTTTCCAAACCCAATACCAGGGTCTAAAATAATTCTTTCTTTGGGAATATCATATTTCTGGCAAAGTTGAATTTGGCTTTTAAAAAAATCATAAATTTCTTGAACTATATTTTGATACGTTGGATGGCTTTGCATGTTTTGTGGGGTTCCTTGAATATGGCCGATCACGACTTTTGCTTTAGCATCAGATATAACCTGTGGCATTTTGGGGTCTAGGGTCAGCCCACTGATGTCATTTACAAAAGAGGCTCCCAATTGTAAGGCTTCTTTGGCAATACTTGCCTTGTATGTATCAATGGAAATGGGGACATCCACCGCATGAACCAACTGTTCAATCACAGGTAAGACTCTCTGTTTTTCCTCTTCCAACGAAACGGGTTTGGCGCCCGGCCGGGTTGACTCTCCACCAACGTCCAACATGTTTGCTCCCTCATCGACCAGTTTTTT
>MGRI01000105.1:7593-15248 GCA_001798105.1 Deltaproteobacteria bacterium RIFCSPHIGHO2_02_FULL_40_11 | reverse complement strand
ACGGGGATGTGGAAGGGGAAAGGCGACCAGAATAATACAGATAACTCTCTCTTTGTAACAATTCGCAGTATGTTTTAAGTTCGGTCTGCGATTTTAACGCAGTATTTTTTTGTTTTTGAAAGGGTGTATATGTTTCAGTTGAAAAATTGGGTATCTCTGGGGTTGTTTATGGGTGTGTTTTTGAGCTTACCTCTGTTTGCAGGGGGAAAAACACATGCGAGTCACCATGAAGTTGATGCAAAAAAGCTAGAAGGTGTTTTTACAAAAGCAAAATGTGGCATGTGCCATACGTGGGAAACTTATAAGCTGGGGAATCTGAAAAAGAACGCGACAGATCCTTTGGGCGGTGATCAGTTTGGCAAAAGAAGTGGCCCGCCTGATTTATCGAAATTGTCTCCAGAATTAATGAAAGAAATTTCTAAATCGAAGACATTTTTAGGAGATTATCTCCACAGAAAAGTAAAGTTACGAGGGAAAAATCATAGTTTTTTCTTTAAAGGGACGCCGGACGATTTAAAAATCATAACCTATGGATTGATCCATCAAAAGAAAAAGTGATATAAACTGCGTGGCCCAATTTTTAAATTGGAGCAGGGCACGCTGCGAGTCTTTTTCCTGGAGAATCCCTTTGAGCGTATTTTCAAGGGGATGGTGTTTTCCAAGGATTCTTTTCACAAACCCTGCTGTGTCTTGATCAATGCCAAACACTTTCATGTCTTTATAGGCTTGTGTGAGAAGCACAAAATGGGCTCCTTCCCACGTTTCATAAATGACAGCATCTCGAAATAAACGTGGAAGTTGGGAAAACTGTTCTTCAATGCCATTTCCAGCTAAAAGCATCATGGCTTCATGTAAAAAATACGTGGCCTTCCAAGTTGCATAAGGTTTCATGAGGCTAATTAAAATTCGCGTATCAATCGCGTCTTTGGTTTTAGGATTTTTTTGTGAAGCTTCCCATCGCTTTAAAAGGTGAAAAAAACCATAGGTTATTTTTTCATGTTCTATTTTAAGTTCATCGAGCGTTTTTTGAACCAAACTATAATGATGAATGGGTCTTCCAAATGCATGCCGAAAATGGGTATAGGCTTCCACTTCGCGGTGGGCTTTTTTAAGAAGCGCGCATGCTGCCATAATGCAATGCATTCTGGAAGTAACCAAAACTTCTGAAACAACCAAAGAGACGCCTTTACCTCTGGGGCCAACCAGGGTTGCCTTTGCATCTTGAAAGGTGACTTCTGCCGTAGGAAGTTCCCGGGTTCCGAGCTTATCTTTGAGTCGATGAACTTCATAGGTTGTCGGAATGTTCGGAACTAAAAATAAAGATACGTTTTTATCTAACTTTCCATTTTCTTCGCATTTGGCCGTGACTAAAAAATAATTGGCTGTAATATTGGAACAAAACCATTTATGGCCTGAAATCGACCAATCTTTTCCTTTGAGAACGGCTTTCACTTCATTGGCTGCAACATCTGATCCCCCTTGGATTTCTGTTACAAATTGGGCGCCATGATAAAATTGGTTTGGAGTAGGATGTGTTAAATCCCAATGTGCTTTTTTGAGTATTTTATTTTGCCCTTTGTATTTACGTAGAATTCGCTCCAAACCATCAGAACAGGCCAAAGAACAACACACGCCCGCTTCTCCATTTTGGGCGATGAGATATAGTTTTGCATAGTGCTCAAAAATATTTCCATTCGAAAACCCAAGTTTAAAATTGTAAAGATCCTGCATCAGCTTTTGGGTCGAGGCGTGAATTTCAATATCATGGATGCGTTCATTAAAAGCATTGTACGGGTGAAGTTTGGGTTCATTTTCTTTTCGAGCTGCAGTTTGGGAAAGGCTGGGCATTGTTTCAGCCGCATATTTCCCAATTTCCAGGAGTTCTTTTTTGGCGGTCATCCCCCGCGAATGCGGGGGAGCCAATTTTTTTAAACAGGTTTGTAAAACAGCATCATCTTGGAAAGTGTTTTTACTTCGGGTTTTTAAATAGGCGTTAAATGTGTACGTCATTGCTTATAAACTATCTTTACAAGCAGGTGTTTTGTCAAATGTTTCTTGGTTTTTAGCATTCAGATGGTTTTTGAAACCTAAAAGAATATCGGGATAACTTCGCACTTCTTCCGCGCACAAAAAGAATCGGTTTCGTGTGCAATTTTGCATGATATCTTCCCAGGTTTCTTTTAAAATGAGCGTTTTAGAACAAAGTTCTTCCAGATTATTTTTTTCGATAAAGCTATTTAATGGATTTACATATTTTTCTTCGTTTTTAAGCTGTAGCACCATTTGATTTATTTCAGAAAAATAAGCTTTAAGGGTTTCATGTTGTGTTTGGCCATAGGGGGTATGGTCTTTTTCTTCTTGAAGTGCGATTTTAAGCCCTTCAATTTTTTGAAACTTTTTTTGAATTTCTTCTTCCTCTTTGCAGGAGATCAAAAAAAACATGCACACACAATAAGTTAAAAGTTTAATTTTCATTTTAATGTTTCTCCCAGATGGTCTAAGACGGCTGGTTTTTTGTCATAGTCTCCATAAAAAATGAGTCTGGAAAGCCGGTCTTCACTTTTTAAAAATTCATACTGCATTCTAAAAAAGTCGGTGTCTGCTTGAATATGGTTTTTAGAAGATTCAATGAGATCTCGAATCGTAACATCGTCTCCTAAAGTCAATCTTTCAAAATTTTGATCCAAAGAAATTTTTGAAAGTTCAGATCTGCGTTTTGCATCCCGGTAATTCTCTAAATTCAAATTATATTGGTCGATTAAGATTTTTAATTCTCTCTTTAAATGTTCTTGGGTGGCTTGAGCTTGAATTTTTAAAACTTCTTTTTTGGATTTTTCAATGCGAATGGAAGCCGGTGTGCCGACACCCCAAAAATCAAAGATAACTTCTTTTTTTAAAAGATCGGCGACATGAACCATGTGGTGTAATCCTCGAAGTTCAGGGGCGGAATCTAAAACACGAAACTCAAAATCGCTGTAACCCAAGGGTTCAAATGTCTCAATCTCTTCTAAGAGAACAGGGGTGAGAACGGGTTCTACACTGCTTGGAAATCCCAGAAGATAGGACATGAACGTTAATTCTTCCTGGATCAAAACGGTGAGTGCGCGAATGTCTTCTTTAAGGGCTAAAATTTGAATTTCAACATCTCTGGCAGAGCCTGGTTTGAGACCCCCTAATTCTTCACGCAGCTTTGCGATTTCTAAAATTTCTTGAAACTGTTTTTGATTTACTTCAATGTGATCCAAAATAGAAAAATCCAAAAGAATATTGAAATAAAGGGCTTTGGCCATCATGATTTCATTGGCCCAAAGGGCTCGATAGGATTCTTGGCTTGTCAAATAAAGTACTTTTTGTTTTTCAACTTCAATCCAATTTTTTGGTAAAAGAAAAGGGGCAATGTCATTGACCATGGCAAATGCCATCATGGGTTGTAGAGAAACGGCCGCAATTTTAAAAAAATTCAGCTTTGGAAAAAGGTTTCCTCTGGCAACCTGAATGCTTTCTTTGGCTTGGTACACTTCAAGCGCTGTTTCTTGGATTTTATAATTTTTGGAGCCGATGGTTGAAGCCACCTCTTCTAGGGAAATAACACGTTCCTCTGAAAACCCGATATTGGACAATAAGAAAAAAGCTAAAAATAAAAGTTTTACAATCTTATTCACGCGTCACCAAAAGTTCATAAATTTGTGGAATGTTTGTCGATTTCACTTGTCCACGAAGTTGTAAAACTTTATTTAATTTCCCATCTAAAAGGGCTTGGGAAATCTGAATCGCTTGCGTTTTTTCATCGGAGGCTTGTGATGGTGTTAATGTTCCAATCCCCGCTTCTGTGATGTTTTTCGGATCCGATAAAAATATGGGATATGCATTTTTACACCCAGATGCTGCAATATTAATTTCACCTGTATTCATGTCTGGAACAATGTTTTGAGCAATGCATCCAACAGAAATGTTTGCGTCTGCATCTTTCCATTGGTTGACATAAGCGATGAAAGACAAAGAATTTAAATCGTGTTCAATTTCTTTCATGGTGCGCGTTGTTCGATGGGGATCTTTGGGATACCTGGGGTGTGATAAATATAAATCTACCGTAATATTAAATTTTCCTTGTTGGGTTTGTAGGATGCCCGCATAAGACCCTTCTACGGCTTCATAGAAGCGATATCTGCGTTCCAAATCCGATTCCATTTCTTCGGAGCTTGCTTTATTGGCGGCGTCTTGGGCCTTTGCTGTTTGCTGAGCTAGGATTTCATCATCATCTGTATTTGTAAGGCCATCTACATTGCCACAGGCGGTAAACATAAGACTTGAAATCAAGAGATTTAAAATAAGAAGATGTTTCATTCGTCCTCCGAGATTGTTTTTTCTTGACACATACCCCCATGGGGTATATCTGTCAAGAGAAGAAAATTGAAAAGCTGATTTAAGTCAGGAGAAAAAGAATGCAAAAAAACAGTGATTTATGTTGTTCCGTGGCACCTCAAAAAATTGTAAATATCCCTTATCCCAATCACACTTCAGAGTTGGTAAGGCTTAAAAAAATTAAAGGGCAAATTGAAGGCATTCTGAAAATGATAGAAGATGGGAGATATTGTGTGGATATTTTGGTGCAGTTTCGAGCTGTGGGAAGTGCACTTTTAGCAACGGAAAAAACAATTTTAGATAAGCATATTCGAGGGTGTGTGCAACAAGCCTTAACATCGAAGAATAAAAAAGAAATCGATCAAAAGATCGAAGAATTAACGGCATTGGTGTGCCGAAACTAAAAAGGGAGGTGTCTTGGTATGAAAAAAAGTATGAAAAAAATAATTTTAAACTTGGTTGTGGGTATTATTTTTATTTCAAATATTGGATTTGCCCAAAAACAACAGGTTGTTGAAGGCGAAATTTTAGACATGGTGTGTTTTATGGCGCATAATGGGAAAGGCCAAAAACATAAAAGCTGTGCGCAAAAATGTATCAATGACGGGGCTGCTGTTGGACTTTTAACCGCAGATGAAAAAGTGTACCTGGTGATTGAAAATCACCACAAAAAAGAAGCGTATCAGAAACTTAAAAAATGGGGAGCTGAAAAAGTAAAAATTACAGGTCCCGTGTACATCAAAGGTGGCGTTCAAAGCATCGAAGCGGAAGCGGTCGAGAAACTTTAATTTATGCTGCATTTAAAGCTTTATCATCTCCATCCTATTGTGGTGCATTTTCCCATTGCATTGCTTTTGACAGGGTTTTTCATGGCGGTAGCACAGAAATCCTCTTCGAACTGTCTTTTATATGTGGGAACAGTTGCTGCAATGTTTGCCATTGGATTGGGGCTTTTGGCAGAACAAACAGCACCCCATGTGCCTGCTGCCTGGGAAGAACTTTACAATCATAAACGTTTGGGGATTGCCACAGGTATTTTCTTTTTGGGGTTATCTATTTGGAAGTTTCGTTTTAAAGATTTTTATCCAAAGGCTTTTTTGGGGTTTTGGTTGGTAGGCTGTGGGTTACTTATGGTGACCGGTTATTTTGGCGGGCATCTTGTTTTTGAATATGGCATGGGGGTAAATTTGCGCTTTTAAAAACGTATGGTACAATTTAAATGATTGTGTATTTAAGTTTTAAAGGGTATTTTCCGATATGAAGATGAACCGTATGAAACATTTGATTTCCAGTGTATTTCTTGTCGTTTGGATGGCAGGTATTTTTTCTGCCTTTGGGGCTGGGTGTGGTGGAAATCACGCGTGTTGTACAACACAAAAAGAGGTGTCTTTTACGTCTTTAGCCTATACATGTGGCGTTGCAAGTTGTCCAATGATTCAAGCGCAAGACCTTAAAAAAGACGCGCCTTTGCTTTCAAAATCCTTTCAAATAGAACTGGCTCAGGTTTTGATTACGACACAACCAGCGTTTCAAGGGGTACAGTTCTCATCCAATTTTAATCTTTCTCTTTCAAATATCGATCCGCCAGGGGTGGCTACGCCTTTATATGTCCGCCACCAACAATTCCTCATTTAAGCTCCTTTCTATAAAATTTATTTCTTTCTTTTTTTGAAAAAAAAGAGTTTCTTTATTTTGTTTAAAGGAGTTTTATATGAAGTTTTTAAATTTAAAAAAATATGTTTTTGTAGGCCTGATGCTTGTGGGATGGGGCATGCCCTGGTCTTTTACACATGCTGCCTCAAAAGATGAAACTTTTAATTTAAAAGATCTTTTAGAAGAGGCCATGCAAAAAAACCCAAATAAAAAAGCAGCTGAGTTTGATGCTCAGAGTATGAAAGCCCAAATTGGCCCCTCTGGGTCTTACGAGGATCCGATGGTTGCCTTTAAATGGAAAGATTATCCGGTCGATAATTTAAGCCGACATCGTTTTGGGATGACAGGTGATGAGTTGAGTGTTTCTCAAAAGATTCCATTCCCCGGGAAATTGACCAAAAAAAGAAGTGCCACGCGGTCTTTGTATGCCGCCAAAGATCATATGTATCAAGATACCCGCTTAAATGTGATTAAAGATGTGAAAACCGCCTATTATGAACTTTTTTTGGCCTATAAAAACAACGATATTTTAACCGAACAAAAAAAAGTGATTCGAAATTTAATTGAAGTGGTTCGAAGCCGCTATACGGTTGGAAAAGTGTCACAGGCAGAACTTTTAAATTTTCAAATTGAAGGCGCAAAGCTGACAGAAGCGCTTTTAAAAAGTGAACAGGAAATTGAAACGCAGATTGCAATGCTTGAAGATAGACTGGGACGAGAAAAATCCGAACTGAAAGGGAGACCCGAAGCGTTTCAATCTACACCCTTCGATTTTAAAAAAATAACGGCCAATCTTTTGCTCCAAAAAGCCATGACCCATAATTTTGGTTTAAAAGCAAAAGATGCCGTTCAAAAATCCACCTCGAGTCAATTAACAGTTTCAAAATTAGGTTATTTCCCAGACTTTGCTGTGATGGGAGCCTATACATTTCGCTACGGCGCGCCCAGTGATCCTGGCACAGATTTTGTGTCTGCACAGGTGGGCATGACCGTTCCGCTTTGGTTTATCAATAAGCAAAGGGAAGAAGTTAAAAGCTCGAGGGCAAAGCATGCGCAGGCTACAGCACAGGTTGAAGCTGCAAGGAATCAACTTATGAAAAATGTAAGAAGTGAGTATGCGGCATTGGTTCAAGCTTCAAAATCCATCGATCTTTACAAAAATGGGTTGCTACCGCTTGCCAAACAATCTGTTTCGAGTGGGAGAGCTTCTTATTTAACAGGACAGTTGGATTATTTAAGTCTTTTAAATTTAATCCATACGCGTTTTCAAACAGAATACGACTACTATAAAAATCTTGTAAAATATGAAACAAAAATTGCAGAGCTTCAAGTGTTTGTGGGAGGGGACCTATGAGAAAGAAACTCATTTATTTTTTAATTTTGGTTGTGATGGGAGGCGGTCTTGTGGTTGGGATAAACGCCTTAAAACATAAAGGGCACGATCATACGGCTCAGGAAAAAAAACAAGCGCTTTATTTTTGTCCGATGCATCCGCATATTACATCTGAAAAACCAGGACAGTGTCCCATTTGTGGGATGAATCTTGAAAAAGTAGAAGAAGAGACAGCTCCACCTTCCACCCAAGATGTTTCTGAAAGAAGTTCTTTTAAACTTACTCCGGAAAGACAAAAATTAATTGG
>MGRI01000105.1:6383-7574 GCA_001798105.1 Deltaproteobacteria bacterium RIFCSPHIGHO2_02_FULL_40_11 | reverse complement strand
ATTGAAAAAGAATTAAGTTACGATGTCCGGGCCAGCGGTAAAGTTGCTTTTGATCCAGATCTGTTTACAGCCATCGAAGAATATCGACAAGCGCTCTCTACGCAAGAGCAAATGGGAGAAAGCAGCTTTCAGGATTTAAAAGAAGATGCCTTGCAAATGATAAAATCCGCGCAAACAAAATTGGAACTCATGGGGTTAACGCTGGATCAAATCCAGGTTTTGGCAGACCCCAAGACAGATTCCATGAGCTTACTTTTACCCAAAGGCAAAGCGTGGATTTATGCAGAAGTTTTTGAATATGAAATTTCAGGGATTCAAGAAGGACAGACGTTTCACGTAGAAGTTCCCGCTTTGCCTGGAAAAATGTTTATGGGAACAGTCTCGAGCATTAGCCCGGTATTAAATGCCCCTTCTCGAACGTTTCGTGTGCGAGGCGAAGTTTCAGACCCTGAAGGACACTTTCGCCCCGATACATTTGTAAATGTCAAAATTAAAGTTGAGTTTGGGCTTCGTAAGGTTGTTCCCAGAGATGCCGTTTTGCATTCTGGAGACGAAAGTTTTGTATTTGTGATTCAAGATGAAAATAATTTTGAACCCAGAAAAGTAAACGTAGGGATTAAAACCAAAGAATACATTGAAATTTTATCTGGCGTAGAAGCGGGTGACGTTGTCGTTACAGGCGCTAACTTTTTAATTGATTCAGAATCCAGGCTTCGTTCGGTGCTTAAAAATCTTGGGAAAAAAAATGACGCAGCACCCGTACAGCCGTCGGGACATGGAGGCCACTGATGATTCATCGTATTATTGAATTTAGTGCGCACAATAAGTTTTTTGTGATTTTAATGACCCTGGTGGCCATGCTTGGTGCAAGTTGGGCGATCAGAAATATCCCCCTGGATGCCATTCCGGATCTTTCAGACACACAGGTGATTGTTTATTCTAAGTGGGATCGCTCGCCAGATATTATTGAAGACCAAGTGACCTACCCCATTGTAACGGCTCTTTTGGGGGCCCCCAAAATAAAAGCCATTCGCGGGATTTCTGATTTTGGGTTTTCCTATGTGTACGTTATTTTTGAAGATGGCACAGATATCTATTGGGCAAGATCCCGGGTTTTAGAATATTTAAGTAAAATTCTGGCCAAGCTTCCGCCCGATGTTCAAACAGAAATGGGCCCCGATGCGACCAGTG
>MGRI01000105.1:6134-6353 GCA_001798105.1 Deltaproteobacteria bacterium RIFCSPHIGHO2_02_FULL_40_11 | reverse complement strand
ATGAATCCAATACTTTAAACAATGCTGAGCTGAAAAGCATTCAAGATTGGCAACTGAAATTCCACCTGCAATCTGTTCCAGGTGTTTCTGAAGTCGCCGCTGTGGGTGGATTTGTAAAACAATATCAAATCCAAATCGATCCCAACCGTCTTTTTTCTTACAATATTCATTTAACAGATGTCATCGATGCCGTGAGACGAGGCAATAACGATACCGGCG
>MGRI01000105.1:5214-6097 GCA_001798105.1 Deltaproteobacteria bacterium RIFCSPHIGHO2_02_FULL_40_11 | reverse complement strand
TCGCGGCCGGGGCTATGTGAAAGATATTTCAGATATTGAAAATATTGTTATTGGGACCGATTCCAAAACCCATGTTCCTATTTTGGTTAAAAACATAGCCCGGGTTGAGTTGGGTCCAGACATGCGAAGAGGGGTTTCAGACTTTAATGGCTTGGGCGATGCCGTAGGCGGTATTGTCATTATGCGGCAAGGTGAAAATGCCTTAAACGTGATTGACCGCGTAAAGTCTAAAATTAAACAAGTTCAACCTTCGCTTCCCAAAGGGGTTAAAGTTGTTTCTGTTTATGACAGATCTGATTTAATTCATAAGGCCATTGAAACTTTAATCCATGAATTAAAATTAGAAGTCATTATTGTAAGTCTTGTCATTTTATTTTTCTTGTGGCATTTCCCATCGGCTTTTGTTCCGATTCTAACCATTCCCGTTGCCGTTTTTCTGGCCTTTATTCCCATGTATTTTATGAAAGTAACCACCAATATTATGTCTTTGGCGGGGATTGCCATTTCCATTGGGGTTTTGGTGGATGGCGCGATTGTAGAAGTTGAAAACGCGTATAAGAAATTAGAAATTTGGAATTCAACAGGCAGGAAAGGCAGTTTTCATGCGGTGCGCTTGGAAGCTTTAAAACAAGTAGGGCCTTCTGTCTTTTTTTCGCTTTTAGTCATTGCTGTTTCTTTTTTACCGATTTTTACATTGGTAGATCAAGAAGGGCGGCTCTTTACACCGCTTGCCATTTCTAAGACGCTCGCCATGGCATTGGCGGCACTTTTAGCGATTACGCTTGACCCAGCCATTCGCATGCTTTTTTCAAGAATGGACTTTTTTACTTTTAAACCCAGATGGCTGTGTTGGCTTTCCAACCAACTTTTGGTGGGGCGATAT
>MGRI01000105.1:0-5173 GCA_001798105.1 Deltaproteobacteria bacterium RIFCSPHIGHO2_02_FULL_40_11 | reverse complement strand
GTATTATGAACCCGCCGTTCATTTTGTGTTGCGGCATATTAAAGCAACCTTTGTGGTTGCAACGCTTCTTGTTTTGTCATCTGTCGTTTTGTACACGCGCTTGGGAAGTGAATTTATGCCGCCTTTAAACGAAGGGGCGCTTTTATACATGCCAACGGCTTTTCCAGGGATGTCGGTCACCGAAGCCCAGCGTATTTTAATCAAACAAGATCAGCTTTTAAAAGAATTTCCAGAAGTCGAAACCGTTTTTGGAAAAGCAGGACGGGCAGATACCTCTACAGATCCAGCGCCTTTTTCCATGGTGGAAACGACGGTTGTTTTAAAACCCAAAAAAGAGTGGCCAAAAGTTGTGAAACGGTGGTGGGGGGGCAAAAGAAAAAGAACGTTTGATGAACTTCAAACAGATATGAATCAAAAACTTAAATTTGCAGGGATTCCCAATATTTGGACGATGCCCATTAAAAATAGAATCGATATGCTTTCTACCGGCATGCGTACGCCTGTGGGGATTAAAATTTTAGGGGCTGATTTATCTGTCATTCAATCGATTGGAGAAGGCTTGGAAGCTGTGATTCAAGACATTCCAGGCACCCGAAATGTCTACGCAGAGCGTTCCGCAGACGGATACTATTTAGACTTTGATTTAAAGCGAGAAGAACTGGCCCGATATGGAATTTCAATCGATCAGGCGCTGACCATTATTAATTCTGCCATTGGCGGGAGTAATATTTCGACAACCGTGGAAGGCAGAGAGCGTTACCCCATTAATGTTCGATATGCCCGTGAATTTCGAGAAGATGTAGAAACACTCAAAAGAGTTTTGGTACCAACCCCTTCGGGGAGTCATATTCCCATTGTACAATTGGCAGACATTCGCATGGTAAAAGGCCCTGCCATGATTCGAAATGAAAGTGGGCTTTTGGCGGGGTATGTGTTTATCGATATGGCTGGGCGCGATATTGGAACCTATGTGAAAGAAGCCAAAAAACGCGTGGAAGCAAAAGTGAAAGAGGGCGTGTTGACCTTACCCACGGGTTATCATTTGGTGTGGTCTGGACAATATGAAAACATGATTCGCGTTAAAGAAAGATTAAAAGTGGTGGTTCCAGTAACATTGTTTTTAATTTTTCTCCTGCTTTATATGAATACACAGTCCATGATTAAAACAGGAATTGTGATGTTGGCTGTTCCGTTTTCATTGGTGGGCGCGGTCTTTCTTTTATATATTTTGGGATATCATATATCGATTGCGGTTTGGGTGGGGATGATTGCGCTGATGGGACTCGACGCAGAAACAGGTGTATTTATGCTTTTATATTTGGATTTGGCCTACGAAGATCGCAAAAAAGCGGGCACACTGAAAACACTTTTAGATTTAAAAGCGGCCATTATTGAAGGCGCTGTCAAAAGAATTCGCCCCAAGATGATGACGGTGATGGCTGCCTTTACAGGATTACTTCCCATTATGTTTTCAATGGGGACAGGCTCAGACATGATGAAACGCATTGCCGCTCCCATGGTGGGCGGGCTTATTTCAAGCTTTGCTCTGGAACTTCTTGTTTATCCTGCAATTTATTATGTTTGGCGGTCGAAAGAACTTCGTAAGTGATGGAGTTGATACCTTCACGTTTTTTTTGTCTAATCTCTCAATTCATACTCTATGGCGTCTTGTAGATATTGAAAGCCAAACTGCTTTAATGGTGTGCCATTTACAAAAAATGTGGGTGTTTTTTTAACCCCTAACTCATTTGCGTCATTTATGTCTTGCTCAATAAGAAGTTCAATTTGAGAACTATTCATATCTTTTTTTATCTTTTCCACATCGACGCCTATCTCTGGCAAATAAGCCCATATTAAGTCTGGCCGCGGATTATGATGACTTCCCCAAATAGGTTGATAGCGAAATAGAAGTTCTAAAGTTTCCCAATATTTATTTTGGTTGCGGGAAGCCTCTAAAATTTTAACTGCAAATTTTGAATTCTCATGCAGTGGGGCATACCGCACAACAAGTTTAATTTTTCCTTCATGTTCAGACATTAGTTGTTTTATATAAGGATAAAAATCTCGACAGCTCTCACATTCAGGGTCTAAGAACTCAATAAGATAAATCTTTGCATGGTCGCTACCTAATTTGGGTGAATAATTTCTAACAAAAGTGCTGAAATTTTCTTTCGCCAAAAAACCAAGTCTTTTTATTTCATACTTCTTATAAAGTTTTACGCTTATAAAAAATAAGAAAATGAGAGTAAAAGCAGAGAATAAAACTAAAATTTTTCTGTTTTTCATCAGTCAACCTTTCTATATGTTATTGTTAATAATATTAATAAAAAAGAAAATACTGCTAAAGAAAGAAAAGGGATCGTAATAAATCCAAACCATTCAATGTAAACGGTAGTACATGAAACCCCTTGTGAACAGGGAGCAATGCTTTCTGGTAAAATTTTGTAATACAATAAGTTGTGATACACGGCTATCATCCACCCCACAAAAACCAATGGAAAAGAAAATCTCAAAACTTTTTTATCAAATGGGAAAATACCCGAAAGAAAAATAAGAACAAGGGGGTACATACATATTCTTTGATACCAACACAACACGCACGAAGAAAAATTCATAATTTCACTGAAAAACAAACTCCCAAGCGTTGCAATGCTTGCAAGTAACCAACAAGTGAAAATCAAAGCCCATCCTATATTTGCTCTATCTCCATTAGCCTTCATGGAACCTTATCTCCTTAAGCGTCTTCTTGTTTTCAACCTACACCAACCAGCTACGAAAGCCAAACCGCTACATGCGCAACAAAAAAACTAAAACCATTTCCACAACCACCATTTTTCAAAAAAAACTTTCCCAAGGTGTCCTATAAAACTAGGAGAGTGCATTTTAATCTGTGGTGTGGGCTCAGCATAGAAATTTCCTTTTCCAATTCCAGCCCTGTTATCTCCTGTTTCAATAAAGCATTCTCCATACCCGTTAAAAGATTCAACTTGGTCTTTGCCCGTCGAAGCATGTGCCAAGTTTTTGGAAACTACTTCAGCTTCTCCATGTGCGAAAACCCCCGCCTTGGGTAAAGGTTTTCCTAATTTAAGCGGAATAACCGCAATATCTCCTATGGCATAGACTGATTTAAATTTCGTTTCTAATGTGTGACGGTCAACAGGGATCCATCCACTTTCATTAATAAGCCCGGAATTTTGTAGCACCTCTGGCGCTTGATGTGGTGGCACATAAATAAGAAGATCATATTGAACGGAAACGCCATCATTAAAAAGAAGCTCCTTTTTTTCAGAATTTATAGACTTAATTTGATGATTCGGATGATAGGTGATTCCTTTTTGTTCAACCATTCTACGAACAGCGCTTGAGATTTCAGGACCAGCAACTCCCATGGGACCCGGTTCAGCGGCATACAGCTCTATTTGTACAGCAGGTCGTATTTTTTTCTTTCTACAGTGGTATTCAACAAGCATAGCAGCTTCGTAAGGGGCTGCGGGGCATTTATAGGCAGGAACCGCCGTCACCAATACAATTCGCCCAGAACGAAATTTTAAAAGGTCATCTCGAATGCCTTCGGCTCCTTCGGCTGTATAGAGATTATGTCCAGCTTGAGCCAATCCTGGAATTTTTTCCGGTGCCAAGGTTGCACCTAGGGCGATAATAAGCGCATCCCCTTTAAGCTCTTTTCCATCGACGTGAACTCGTTTTTTAATCGGATCAATGTGTTCGATCGTGCCATGAATAACTTCAATTCCTTTCTTTTGTAAAAGAGCATAAGATTTTTGAATTTGTGAGAGTTTTCGTGTGCCTATCATCAGCCAAAGTAAAGAGGGTGCAAAAAGGTGATTTTTATTGCGCTCAATTAATATAACGCGATCCTTTTTTGGCAAAAGCTTACGAAGTCTATTGGCCGCCACTAATCCACCACTGCCCCCGCCCAATATAATCACTGTTTTATTTTGATTCATTTAATACCCCCTTTTTAAAAAACTAGACAATTGATTCTGATATTAATATAGTAGTTTAGAAATTAATTGATTACTTTAAAAATGTCTAGGTTTTTATGGAAGAAAAAATAATTCAGCTTCATGCAGAAATCTGTAAGTGTCTTGCAAGTCCCGTACGGTTAAAAGTTCTTAATGTTCTGCGTAAAGGAGAAAAATCTGTTGATGTTTTGGCAAAAATACTAGGGGTACAAAAAGCAAATCTTTCCCAACACCTTGGAATTTTGAGACAACGAAAAATTGTAACAACCCGAAAGGCAGGTCTAAATATTTTTTATTCAATTGCAAATCCAAAGATGATTAAAGCGTGCGATATCCTAAGGGAAGTACTTTTTGAGCAACTTCAAGAAAGTGAAAAGTTGGTTAAGGGCATAACAAAAAAAGAAATAATAATGAGGAGAAAAAAATGAAAATATTATTTATTTTAAATGACCCCCCTTATGGCAGTGAGCGAAGTTATAATGGCTTGCGATTAGCTGGTTCTATTTCTAAACAAGAGGGAGCAGAGGTTTTTATTTTCATGATGGGAGATGCGGTTTCTTGTGCAAAGTCAGGACAAAAAGTGCCACAAGGATACTATAATGTTGAAATAATGATAAAAAATGTTCTTAGCCATAAAAGCAAAGTGGGAGTTTGTGGAACGTGTATAGATGCGCGAGGTATTACGGAAAAAGAGTTAATAGAGGGGGTAGAAAAAAGTACCTTAAGTCATTTAACAGATTGGACAATGGAAGTTGATAAAATTTTGGTATTTTAATTTTTAGAATGAGGGGCCTATAACATTGAATGGGAGCGATATTCAAGGATTACATCCTGTAATCCAGCGAGATCCTTAAAAGAAAAATAAAATCAGTCGATCGATAGGTTTTTGTTTTTTATTTCGATCAAAATTAGATTTAAAAGAGGCGATTATTGAAGGCGCTGTCAAAAGAATTCGCCCCAAGATGATGACGGTGATGGCCGCCTTTACGGGATTACTTCCCATTATGTTTTCAATGGGGACAGGTTCAGACATGATGAAACGCATTGCCGCTCCCATGGTGGGTGGGCTTATTTCAAGCTTTGCTCTGGAACTTCTTGTTTATCCTGCAATTTATTATGTTTGGCGGTCGAAAGAACTTCGTAAGTGATTTCAGGATGAATTAGAGAATATCTCTTTCAAACGGAAAAGT
>MGRI01000104.1:17483-21622 GCA_001798105.1 Deltaproteobacteria bacterium RIFCSPHIGHO2_02_FULL_40_11 | reverse complement strand
GATTAAAATCTTAGTATCAAAAATGAAAAACGCGGCCAAGGGCCATACGGTCATCGCAGCCAAAGACCCCACGGCAGAAATTTTTGTAAGCTTTAAAGAAAGGCCGTATACCAAAACGCCCATGAAAAATAAGGTGGGAGAAAGCGCCAAATAAATCCCAAAGCTGGTGGCCACCCCCTTGCCGCCTTTGCCCTTGAGAAAAACCGAAAAACAATTCCCCAATAAAAGCGCTACACAAGAAAGTGCAAGGATGTTTGGCGATTGCCCCGCCCAAATGACCCATCCAATCATGAAAAAGCTTTTTAAAAGATCGATGGCAAGCGTAAGGGCGCCCACCTTTTTTCCTAAAATGCGCGTCATATTGGTGGCCCCAATATTGCCACTTCCCTTGGATTGAATATCGATGCCATACACATATTTTGAAATGATATAGCCTGTGGGAATCGCCCCCACAAAATACGAAAACAAAATCATGACCATGCGCGGGTTACCTTTTGTACGAGGTCTAAAATTTTAGGCTCGGGTACCGTTTGAAGCTCACCTGAAGACACAACTTTTTTCCCATGCACATATACGTCTTGAATTAAATTGGACGAAAATGCATAAACGATATTGGTTTTTAAGTTTTGAATGGGCTGCAGTTCTAATTGATTGGTTTTAAGCGTTATAAAATCTGCCTGATAGCCAGGTTCTAATTTTCCAATCGGAAGCCCTAAAACAATCCCCCCATTTAAAGTTCCCATTTCAAAGGCTTTCAAAGCCCCAATCGCCTTCCCATCTAAAAGATGAACCTTTTGAAGCAAAGAACTCATTCGCATTTCTTCAAAAATAGAGGTTTTATTATTGCTGCAGGCCCCATCTGTGCCCAAGCCAATGGTAATATTTCGATCCAACATTTTTTGAATCGGCGTTACCCCATCTGCTAAAAACATATTGCTGGAAGGATTGTAAGAAAGCTTTACATTGTTTTGCGCCATGAGATCCAGCTCGGGGTCTGTCAGCCACACGCCATGAACCGCAACCATTTTATTACAGACAACGCCCAGATCATTTAAATAAAAAAGCGGGGCCTTGCCTTTTTCTTTTTTGACCTGTTCCACTTCGTATTGGCCTTCCGCCAAATGCATGTGAAACATCGTGTTTGTGGTTTTGGCAACTTCAAACCCTGCCTGAATCATCTCAGGGCTTGCCGCGTGCAGGCTATGCGGGGCAGGGTAAATCGTGACCATGGGATCATCTTGATAAAGCTTCATGAGCTCTAAACAGCGCTCTGAAGCTTGGGTGGCTGTTTCTTGATAAACGATTGGGGCTTTCTTCCAATCGTAAAAACACCGGGCCAAAACCAGGCGAATCCCTAAATCTTTGGCGGCCTGAATGACGGCCCTTGCATTTTCATTGCCCTGGTTTTGAATATAAAAAAAGTCGCATACGGTTGTAATGCCATGCTTTAACATTTCACCAAAGGCGAATAGGGCTCCTACATAAATATCGTCTTTTGAAAGATTGAGGGAATATTTATAAATCCCCTGGTCCCGCCAATCAAAAAAGTCCATATCATCCCCAAAGCCACGGACCAAAGATTGAAAAGAATGGGTATGGGTGTTTATGGTTCCTGGAATGAGGGCCACATCGCCTAAGTCTTTGATATAACTTACCTTACAGTCCTTTTTGGGAGAAACTTTTACGATGGTGCCCCCCGAAACCTCTAAAACAAGCCCCTCTTCAAAGCGCCCATTGTGGTACAAAAAGCGCGATTGATAAGCCTCGACATTCATGGCTATCTTTATTATATAGGCACCCTGAAGATGCAACTGAAAACACTCTTTTTTAGTAAGGCCCCAGTTTTAGGGGATACTTCGTTCTCAGTCGTCGGGCTCCTCCGACGTACCCTTAAGTACGCCGATATCGCCCTCCTCCTTGCGGCCTCGTCTTCCCTACAACTGGGGCCTTACATTTTTACTGGAGGGGCGCTTGCCGATGCAGCACCTCAAGACATTATTATTACAGGCCATGAATTGGCCAAAGAACACGAAGCTTCTTGGATTCATGTTTTAGAGGTGACGCCCCTAGAACACAGCTTGGAAAATATCTTAAAGTCTCAAAAAGGATTGGTTGTGCGTTCGCTTTCAGGCCCAGGCTCTTTAACCAGTGTCAATATCCGTGGCCTGGGGGCTGGCAGGCCTGAACATATTTTGGTTTTACTGGATGGCATTCGTTTAAATAGCGCCCAAGGAAATGGCGTAAACCTCGCACATATTCCAGTATCTAGCATTGAAAAAATTGAAATTTTAAAAGGGAGTGAATCTGCCCTGTATGGTTCTGAAGCCATCGGCGGCGTTATGAACATTGTAACGCGTACGCCCAAAGAAAATAAAAACCAACTTCAGTGGCAGCTTACTCAAAATGGGGATCATTTTTTGGAGGCCAAAGACCATAAACTTTCTTTTCAGTTTCAAAAAAATGATGACAATCAAAATTGGTTTTTTTCTATGTTTAAAGAAAAAAATCCAGGGGATTATGCTTTTAAAAATCCGCTGACTGGAAATGTAGAAAAAAGAACCCATAATGAATATGGGGCTTTTGGCGCGCTGATTAAAAAAACTTGGGGCGCAGCTTCAAACTGGAAAATCACAACCCTTCATGAATTTTCAAACGCTCAAAAAGGGGTTCCCGGCCCCATTCATTTTCCAAGCACAGACCAGCAATCCGACTTTCGCTGGATTTCGGATCTTCATATTTTTCGAACTTTAATCGATGGCACACAATTATCTCTCAGAACACCGCTTCGCTGGACGCGTCAGATTTATGATACAAATAGCGCTCAAACCATTCACAAAAATCTTTTTTTAAACCCAAAAACAACGCTGGTGCTCCCCATTCATGAAAAACATCTTTTAACAACGCATCTTGAAATGGGTTGGGACCGTATCAATAGCGATGCTTTAGAGAAACACCAAACACGTTCTACTTTTGCTGCAACCTTTAAAGATGATTTTTATGTTACAGACAAATACCTTTCTACGCCTGCACTTCGGCTTGAAACTTCTCCTGGGGCTTACGCCGTAATCATTCCAAAGCTAAGCACGACCTACAAGGCCTCCGAGACGCTTGCCCTAAAATCAAATTTTGGTTTGGGTTTTCGTGCGCCCTCTTTTAATGAACTTTATTGGCAAGATGCTTATTTTCAAGGGAATGAAACGCTTCGTCCAGAAAAATCGATTGAAACGAATATCGGGTGGCAATGGAATGCTCAGCTTTTTCAAGTAGAAAATGCTCTATTTTTTACAAAACTATCTGATCTCATTGCAACGGAACAAGTTGGCCCCTCCCTATGGGCACCCCGAAATATTGAAAATACTCAAATTTGGGGGACAGATTTTTTGGTGAAAGCTCCTTTTTTAAAATATTTTTCTGGAAACATAAATTATACGTGGCTCAATCACAAGCTACATTACAGATCCACACATAGCTTGAATACCGCTTTAGAAATAAAAATCCCTGTCATTTCAGCTGAAGTCACCCAGCAATGGCTGAGTCCCCAAACAACGGGTGACACATCGCGCCCCAAGTTAAATCATTTATCGTCCACAGATTTAAAGGCTACAATCGACTTCAACGCAAACCTTTCGCTTCAAGCACAGGTAAACAATATTTTCGATCAGTCTTTAGAGCAAATTGCCTACTACCCATTGCCAGGTAGAACATTTCAGCTTAGTATCTCTAGTCAATTATGAAACAATTTATCTTTTGGGGGATTGTCATCCTGAGCGCCTTTGGCGCGAAGGATCCCCTGGCTGCCACTCAAAATAGAATCGTCTCTTTGGCGCCAGATTTAACAGAGCTCGTATACGCTTTAAATTTAGAAAAAAACTTGGTGGGGGTAACACAATTTAGCGATACCCCCATTGAAGCCAAAAAAATACCGCGCGTGGGTAGTTTTATTTCCCCCAATACAGAAAAAATTTTAGTGTTAAAGCCGACGCATATTTTGGCAAGACGAGGTGCCACGCCTACACATGTCTTAAAATTTTTTCAAAACCAAAAGATTCAAGTTTTATCTTTTAGGGCTGAACATGAAGATCATTTGATTCAAACGCTTGAAACGCTCGGCAAAACATTTCACACAGAAAAAAAAGCAG
>MGRI01000104.1:15384-17448 GCA_001798105.1 Deltaproteobacteria bacterium RIFCSPHIGHO2_02_FULL_40_11 | reverse complement strand
GCCCGCCAATATACAGGCTATGTAAAACTGCAAATGGAAGCTGTGTATCGCCTCAACCCTGATCTTATTTTGGTTCCCACCACACATGGACAAGAAGAAAAGATAAAAATTTTAAAACAAAAATGGCCCAAAATTAAAGTTGCATTGATTGATGGCGATATTTTAACGCGCCTTACGCCCAGATGGACGCAGGGCATTCAAAAACTTTCAAAAATCATTCATGATCACCCCTAAAAAAATATTTTTTCATGTTTTTTTTGCTGTCTTTGTTTTTGGCATGACCTGTCTTCTTGCCTTAAGCGCAGGCGTAGAATTTATTTCTCCTTTTCATTTTTTAGAACCCTCTTTTACGCCGATTGGAAAGCTCAGACTCTCTCGAATTCTTCTCGGTGTGATTTCCGGCGGAAGCTTGGCGCTCAGTGGGTGCGTTTTTCAAGTGTTGCTTAAAAATCCTCTTGCAGACCCTTTTATTTTGGGAATTTCCGCTTCGGCCGCATTGGGTGCAACCATTGCATTTGCATTACACCTTCCTTATAACGCCATTATTTTATTTTCGCTTCTCAGCGCACTTATTGCGCTTGGCATCATTATTTTTGTTGCTCAAAAAAAAGGGCCTACGGCTTCGAATTTTATTCTACTCACCGGTGTTTTACTTGGATTTTTATTTTCAGCCATCGTAACCCTGTTTCTAACATTTGCGACGCCTTATGAAAGTGCCAGCCTTATTTTTTGGCTCATGGGAAGTCTTTCCCATCCCGTTCCCCTTTCAATTTCTTGGATTTCTCTAGGGATTGTTTTTGGAATTAGCCTTTTTCTTTTTTTAAAAAGCTACGAGCTCAACCTTTTAAATTTAGGGCTCGATGAAGCCCATGCCCTGGGCGCCGATCTTCTAAAAACGCAAAGGCGATTCTATTTACTAGCCTCTTTTTTAACCGCACTTTCAGTCGCCTTAACTGGCATGATTGGTTTTATTGGCCTCATTCTTCCCCATGTGATTCGAAAGTTTTGGGGAACAGATCATCGCCTGACGCTTCCCCTTCATCTTTTTTGGGGCGCGACCTTTTTAATTTTCACAGACGCTTGCATGAGAACACTTTCCCCGTATGAAATGCCCTTGGGGGTGATTACGGCATTGGTTGGCGCGCCGATCTTTTTATGGATTCTTTGGAAAGGACACCCGTATCAATGATCCACTTTGAAGCCCAAAACCTTTCCTATGCATTTCCTCAAAAAAAGATTTTAGATGAAATCAGTTTTACGCTGCCTTCTCAAAAAATAACGGGGATTTTAGGCCCCAATGGCACAGGGAAAACAACGCTTTTAAAACTTCTTTTAGGCTTTTTAAATCCTATGGCTGGAAAAATTCTTTTAAATCATCGAGAAATGGGATCTTACCCACGTAAAGAAATTGCGCGCCATATTGCATACGTCCCACAATTTTCAAATTTAACGTTTGATTTAAATGTTTTTGAATATGTTCTTTTGGGCAGAGCCCCCCATCTCAAAGGCCTAGGGTTTGAATCTTTAAAAGACATTGATTGTGTAAAAAAGACCCTCCAGGACTTAAATATTTTTCATTTAAAAGCGCGCTTCATGCATTCTCTGTCTGGCGGAGAACATCAGCGCGTTTTAATTGCCAAAGCCTTGTGTCAAAATACAGAAATTTTAATTCTAGATGAACCCACTTCGCACCTAGATTTGAAAGCCGCATTAGAGATTCTCTCACTTTTAAAAAACTTAAGCCAAGCGCGAAAAATAAGTATTTTGATGGTGCTTCATGATCCTGTTCAAGTCAGTGAATTTTGCGATGAAGTTCTTTTTTTAAACCATGGCAAAATTCAAGCCATGGGATCTGTCTTGCAGTTAATGACAGAAGAAAACTTGTATAAAACATTTCAGGTGCAAACCCATATTGATAAAAACCCGTTTACAGGAAAGCAAAGGATTACGCTAAAGATATGAAGTGGATTTTTAATGCTCTGACCAAATACTGGAAGTTGATAGACCTGAAGAAGCCTCTCGGAGGCCGTTTGGCTTGGTTACAAATTGTAGGCGGGGCGCTGG
>MGRI01000104.1:3925-15368 GCA_001798105.1 Deltaproteobacteria bacterium RIFCSPHIGHO2_02_FULL_40_11 | reverse complement strand
CGGCCGTTTGTGCAAATTGTAGGCAGAGCGAGACAGGTCGCGACTTTCCGCAGGAGAAAGTCGACGACCGGTTCTGAAGGCCTATCAACTTCCAGGATTTGGTCAGAAGTTAAAATTTTTCATCCCTCTAAGCATTTCTGCATGTCTTCATTTCACTGTTTTCTATTTCTTAACACATCATTCATATCCAACAACAAAGACAACCCTCACATCCCCCATTCAAACCCAACGAATGAATCTTTCGCAGTTAATTGACAAAAATTCGCCGAAAAATTTTTATACAAAAACAGAAATCGAAAAGATTTCAAACCATGCTTTTCAAAAAAATCAAAAACCCCCATATCCTCCGATGGCTTTACGCCTTCGCCAAGAGGGAAGCGCCATTTTAAAGGTTTATATTTTAAAAGATGGCCGCATTGATGACATTCATTTTGAAAAAAGAACGGGGCATGCACTTTTGGATCAATCACTTGAAAAAACAATTCAAACCTGGAATATTCCCAATCCCAAACAGATTGAATACTGGGCGCAACTTCCAAAATTTAGATTTGAAATTGAGGATAGAGATTAGGGGCCTGACCCCCGATTACTTAAAAAAAGCGCGAAGACTTAACGCGTGCGTCATGCGTCTTTGCGAGTCCAAAGAATTTTGGAAGCCATAAAAAATTCCAAATTTATGCTCAGACCAACCCAGCCCAAAGCTATACTGATTTTTTAAAGATTGGTCGGAAAGCGATAGCCCCATTTGTGTGACCAGCCCATTTTCTCGGGCCAGCTCCATGCCACCTAAAAGACGATAATCTTTTAAAAGCCCATGATCCACATTTTTGAGCGCATCCACTGAAATATAAAACGCTTTCCAGGCTTGAAGTCGCGTTCCCAGAGCAATTTCTCTTTCTAAATTTTCAAATGCCCCTAAAATATTATGGGCCACCAGCCCAGCTTGAAGCTTTGGGGTTAAGACCCAATAAGATCCCAAGTCAAAATTAATATGATTTTTCTCGTCGTCTGGAAAATTTTGATTTACATACTTTCCCGTCATCCCCAAAGCCAAAAACTCTTTTAAAATTTTAGAAACCGCCAAATGGTACGCATTTTCAATCAACGGCCCACCGGCAATTTTTTGTTCGCGCCGCGTATATGAAAACCCAGCAGCCAAATTTGTAGCATGTGCATCCACCACAGAACCCGTATACGTCCACACCGTATTTTCGGTTTGGGAAGGGGCTAAAAATGAATGGGCTTCCACAGAATAACGCTGTGCAAACGCAAAAGCGGCAGGATTCACATAAATAGACTCATTGAGCCCCAAGGTTCCATGTAAGGCTCCAGAAAGCGCAATCCCGCGAACCCCCTGATAAGGCGCTGCGCCCAAAGAAGACATACAGAATATGATTAAAACAGTGGCACTTATCCGCAGTTTCATAGATAAAAACGAGCATATCGCTCAAAATTATGCTTTACAAGCTTTTTACTCTCGGCTATTTTTACGCGATTATGAATAAGCGATTACAATCTGAATTTAAAACTTTGCTTATGAGCCAACTCGATCAATTGATCAAAGATGCCGAAAACACTGTTGACGACATGTCTTCTGAAACAGAAAAAGAAGTTTATCCAGATGAAACCGATCGCGCCACACTTGAAAGAGATCGAAACTTTTTACTGCGTATTCGAGATCGCGAGCGCCAGTTGATTGGAAAAATTAAAGAAGCCTTGGGTCGAATCGATCGAAAGCAATTTGGAGTTTGCGAATCGTGTGGTGGAGACATTTCTGTTGCCCGGCTACGCGCAAGACCTGTTACAACCCTATGCATTGAATGTAAAACAGAGTCTGAAAGAAAAGAAAAGCTTGCGCATTAATGACGCATAATCAAAAAGTCCGGAAGGCCGTCGTCCCCGTAGCGGGACTTGGAACCCGTTTTTTACCTGTTACCAAAACCATTCCCAAAGAAATGCTTCCCATTGTGGATAAGCCTTCGATTCAATACATCGTTGAAGAAGCCGTTTGCAGCGGCATTGAACAAATTATTTTTGTAAATTCCAGCGGCAAAGAAGCCATTGAAGATCACTTTGATACAAACTTGCAATTAGATGCCATTTTACAAAAGAAAAAAGACCCACGCCTCATCGAAGAAATGAAAAAATTATCGCAAATGGTTCAAATTACAACCGTCCGACAAAAAGAACCCCTGGGCCTGGGGCATGCCATTTATTGCGCAAAAAATTTGATTGGAAATGAACCCTTTGCCGTTTTATTGGGAGATGATCTGGTCGACGCAAAAGTACCCTGTATTCAACAGCTCATGCAGGCACACCAGGCCCAAAACGCCAACGTGGTGGCGCTCATGGAAGTTCCAAAAGACCAAACCTATTTATATGGCATTGCAGATGCCTCTGCCCAAAAGGAAAATCCTAGAGCTTATGATGTTCGGCATTTTTTTGAAAAACCAAAGATTGAAGATGCGCCTTCAAACTTGGCGATTATTGGTCGTTATGTCTTATCGCCAAAAATTTTTGAAATTTTGGAAACAACGCGCCCCGGCAAAAATGGCGAAATTCAATTGACCGACGCCTTAAATACGCTGACATCGCACGAAAAGGTCATTGGCCTACAATATGAAGGGCTTCGGTTTGATGCGGGTGATAAAATTGGGTTTCTAGAAGCAAATCTATATTTTGCTTTGAAACGTCCTGAATTTAAAGATAGACTGTCTAAAATACTTAGACGTCTAGAACTATGAAAAAAACTTTTTTTGTTGTTTTTATCTTTTATATCCTTGTCACGCCCGTAATTGCGACACCTCCTGGGCTTTCACCAGAGGGCCTTGTTCAAAAAACCATGGACCATCGTCGCTATTTAAAATCGATTTCTGTTTCGCAAACCCTTCATTTTTTAGAAGGTTTTTTTACGGCGACCCCCTTTGTGTGCCAAGAAGCCATTTCTTATGCAAAATATCATTTTTTAAGAATCGATTATATCTGTAATGATATCCCCTTAACGCTTTTACAAGAAAACAAGACCCGAAAAATCATTTACAATGGAAAAATTGAAACATTGGAAGACCGCCCTTTTAATTTTTTAACGGCGCTTTTATTCCAAGTGGATGAAGATTCCTTAATTGAATCCTTGGCCTTTGACCAATTTATTGAAGCTCAAAAAATGTCAAACCTTATTACGTTTCCAGACACTCTGAAATCCGAAAAACTGACCTATGCCCCCAGTACAAATACCCAGTGGCATGTTTCAGGCATGCTTTCGGGCCCATTTCGCGTTGGAAAGATTGAAAAAAAATCAGACGAAAAAATGGAGCGAAATCTTATTTTAAAATTAAACACCCCCTTGAACGAAACGCAAAGCATTTCGTTTGATCAGAATCTTTTTTTACCTTTAAAAATCGAGCACAAAGAAAGAGAAGTTTTATTGTCCAATTATAAGGAGTTTGAAAACCCTAAGGAGCGGTTTTACAGATATCCTCAAAAAACCGAGTTCTTCGAAGGAACGCTCCCAGGCATTCTGATAGAAACAGACGCGCAAAGCATTGTAGTGAACCAACCTTTTGAAAAAGAATTTTATTCTGCCACACAGATTTCTAAAAACCAAAAAGGCGCCTTCCCAGAGTATCTTTCCTATATGAAAGATACGCTCGAACGATTTATTTTAGAGTATCGTTAATGACCAGACTGCCTGACACGTGGATCGACGTTGCCATTCCGCTACCTCTCTACCAAACCTTTCATTACAAACTACCGCCCGATTTAATAAACCATGTCACGCTGGGCAGTCGCGTCTTGGTTCCTTTTAAAAACAGGAAATTACTTGGTTTTGTTGTGGGGTTCCCAAAAGAAGGATTTCCAAAAGCAAAACCCATTTTAGAGGCGTGCCCCGAAAGTTTTTTTTCGAAAGAAAAATTTGACTTACTTCAATGGATCTCGAACCATTATGCAGCCCCCATTGGAGAAGTGATTAAAGCGACGGTTCCCCTTTTAAAGTCGAAAAATCCTAAAAAACCAAAACCATTTTTATTCCCAAAGCTTTCTTATACGCGCCCGACCGCGCTCAATGAAGATCAAAAGAAAGTTTTGGCTCTCTTGGTGCAGGCACTGAACAAAAAAGAATTTTCACCCTTTTTACTTCATGGCGTTACGGGCAGCGGAAAAACAGAAATTTATTTAAGCATTATTGAACATGCCATCCAAAAGCAAAAGACTGCCATTGTTCTGGTTCCAGAAATTTCTCTCACCCCCCAACTTTTATTTCGATTTCAGACTGTATTCCCAAATCAAATTGCCGTTTTACATAGTGGGTTATCCCAAAACCAAAGACACTACGAATGGACAAAGATCCAAGCGGGCAAAGCACTTATTGTTTTAGGTGCAAGATCTGCTATTTTTGCACCCCTTCAAAATCTGGGTGTTATTGTGGTCGATGAAGAACACGATACTTCATTTAAACAAGAAGAGAAAATTAGATACCATGCCAGAAATATTGCGCTCGTACGCGGTCAAATAGATGGGGCACTGGTTATTTTAGGGTCGGCCACGCCTTCTTTGGAGTCCATGTTTAATGTCACGCAAAAAAAATTAACCTATTTATCTTTGCCCAATCGTGTTCAAAATCGCCCCCTTCCTAAAATTGAGCTCATCCCCTTAAATCAAAATAAAACTATTTTAGAGCCCCCTCAAATTTTTTCAAAACCCCTTTTAAATGCCTTACAAGAAACACTCCATAAAAAAGAACAGGCCATTTTACTTTTAAATCGAAGGGGCTATGCGCCTGTTTTGCTTTGTCAAAGCTGTGGATACGTTCCGAAATGTCCCCATTGTAATGTGGGCCTCACGGTGTATTTAAAAACAAACCGCCTTTTATGTCACTACTGTAACCAAAGCCAATCCATTCCAAAAACATGTAAAGACTGTGAGCATGAAACGCTTTTAACGCTTGGCATTGGAACAGAACGCGTTGAAGCTGAACTTCACACCCTTTTTCCAGACGCCCGAATTGACCGCATGGATCGAAGCAGTACCCGTAAAAAAAATTCGCTTCATCGTCTTTTAAAAGATTTTTCAGATCAAAAAACAGATATTTTAATTGGCACGCAAATGCTGGCCAAAGGGCACGATTTCCCCAATGTAACTTTGGTCGGGGTTGTTTTGGCAGACACTTCTTTAAATTTTCCGGACTTCAGAGCCCCTGAACAGACTTTTCAGCTGCTAACACAAGTTGCCGGCAGATCTGGCCGCGGGCAAAAACCAGGCCGCGTTATTATTCAAACCTTTCACCCTGATCATTATTGTTTTAAATATGCTCAAAACCATGACTTTCTTGGATTTTACAAAGAAGAACTTACGTATAGACAGATGGCAAATTACCCGCCTTATATAAAACTCTTCAATTTTAAGATTCGCCACCCTAATTTACTCAAAGCCAAAACAAAAATTGAGTCTCTTGCAAAAAAAATACAAAAAATTCGCTCACAAGACCCCCAAATAGCCGTCCTTGAAGTTCTAGGCCCCGCACCAGCCCCCTTTTCAAAACTCCAAGGGCAGTATCGGTTTCATTTGTTGGTCAAAAGCCCCTCTTATGCCCTCGGACAGCGTCTTCTTAAAAACCTTCTTCAAGAAGAGGCATTTTTTACAAGTTCCCCCAAAATACACATTGATGTAGATCCCTTGAATCTCTTGTAAAAAAGTGCCATTCTAAAACAACCCTTTATGAAAATTTTAGACCGCTATCTATCCAAAGAATTTATTCGTTATTTTGTTTCAGCCTTAATTGTTTTTTCCATGCTTTTTATTTTGGTCGAAATTCTGAACCGTTCGATGAAGCATGGCTTGTCGCTTGCATTGCTTAAATACTCTCTTTTTCTTTTGCCCTTTGTCATGTCTCAGATGGCCCCCATTGCCTGCCTCATTGCCAGCATGTTTACGCTGACCACGCTTTCCAAAAATTCAGAATTGGTCGCCATGCATGCCAGCGGAATTAGCTTAGAAAGAATTGCCACCACGTTTGTTTTGATTGCTTCTATTTTGGGCTTCTTTAATTTTTTTATTTCTGACTGGATTGTCCCATCCACCCTAAAGCAATCCAAAATTATATTTAACCGAGAGGTTCGAAATGACGCAACCTATCAATATTTTCGAAGCCAAGCCATTTGGTATCGAGCGAAAAATGCGATTTATAACATCCATTATTTTGACCCAAAACAGCGCCAAATTCATGGCGTAGACATTTATCTTTTCGATCCCAAATTTCAAATGACAGAACATATTCACGCAAAATCTGCACACCATGACAATAATGAATGGACGCTTCAGGATGGTATTTCTACAACTTTTATTGATGATTTCCCAATTTCACATCACTTTAAAACAAAAGTTGCGTCTTATATTACAGAACACCCCAAAGATTTGATCGAACTTGGAAATATTGAAGTTTTAACCTTTCATGAGCTTCGAAACTTCATTCGAAAAAATAAAAAGGCGGGCTTTGATACGCTGCGCCATGAAGTGAATTTACATTCAAAAATCGCCTATGCAGTCGCGTGCTTGGTCATGGCGTTTTTGGGCATTCCCTTTTCAACCAAAGGCTCCAGAAGTGGGGGGGTTGCAGCGAGCTTTGGGATTGGCCTTGCCATTGCGTTTTTCTATTGGATATGTCTTAATACGGGCATTTCGCTGGGATACAGTGGTGCAATTCCACCCATCGTTTCAGCCTGGATTACAAATATTTTATTTTTTATGGGGGGCGTCTACGTCCTAAATCGAGGGCAAAAGATGAAAAAAGTATGGCCGTTTTAAAAATCGTGACACTCCCACACCCCGTTCTTAAGGAAAAGACAAAACCTGTTACAGCATTTAACGATGCGAAATTAAACCAACTGATTTCGGATATGGCTGAGACCATGTATGATGCGCCCGGAGTTGGCCTTGCAGCCAACCAAGTGGGCATTTCTTTAAGTCTTGCCGTCATTGATGTGGAATGGAAAGAGCCGCTTGAAAAAAAGCATACAAAAACAGCCCCTAAAAGTTATAAAATTTTTATTAATCCAGAAGTTTTAGAAAAATCGGGTCCCATTGAATTTGAAGAAGGGTGCTTAAGCCTCCCCGCTGTCACAGGCGTAACCAAACGTTATAACCAGGTTACTGTAAAATATCAGGATCCTTCTGGAAAGTCTCATACACTCAAAGCCGAAGGGATTCTGGCAGTTGCGCTTCAACATGAAACAGACCATCTGAATGGAAAACTCTATATTGATCACCTGGGGCCCTTAAAAAGAGACCTTGTCTTAAAAAGATATAAAAAAACAAGAAGATGACAGCACAAAAATGGAAAATTGTTTTTATGGGAACACCGGAATTTTCTGTTCCTGCCCTGGAAGCCTTAATTTATGAAGAAGATGTGATCGCAGTTTATACACAACCCGATCGGCCCAGCGGAAGAGGGCAAAAGCCAACGGCGCCTCCGATTAAAGTTCTTGCAGAAAAACATAAAATTCCGTGTTATCAGCCTACCCGATTGAAAGATACGTATGAAATTCAAAAACTAAAATCTTTAGCCCCGGATTTAATTATTGTGGTGGCCTATGGTCTATTTTTACCCGCCGAAATCCTGAACATTCCAAAACATAGGTGCATTAATATTCATCCTTCTTTGCTCCCAAAATATAGAGGGGCAGCCCCCATGCAATGGGCGCTCATCCATGGAGATGCCCAAACAGGTGTAAGCATTGTATATGTAACACCCAAGATGGATGCTGGTGATATTTTAATGCAACGGACACTTTCGATTCGAGAAGAAGATACTCTTGAAACTTTACACGATCAGCTTTCAAAGCTGGGAGCAAAGCTTTTGATCAAGACCGTTCACGAATTAAAAAAAGAATCCCTTCGTCCGGTTCCACAAGATGAAAAAAAAGTAACCCTTGCCCCCAAGCTTTCAAAAGAGCTTAGTCTGATTCACTGGGATCAACCCGCACATGAAATTTTTAATTTAATTCGAGGCACCCATCCCTGGCCAGGAACGTATACATACGTAGACCAAGAACCTTTAAAAATTCATGCCTCTAAAATCATGCATGAAAGTTTTCAAGGAACACCTGGGAAAATTCACACAATCACAAAAGAGGGGATTACGGTTGAAACGGGGAGGGGGCTCCTTTTATTGACAGAGGTACAAAAACCCAATAAAAAAAAGATGTCTGCCTGGGATTTTACGAAAGGAAATCCTTTAAAAAAAGGGGAAATTTTAGGAAAAAAACCATGACAAAAAAAATCGCGCCTTCTTTACTCTCTGCTGATTTTTCAACCCTTAAAACAGAAATTGAAACGGTTGAAAATGCGGGAGCCGACTTACTACACATCGACGTTATGGATGGGCACTTTGTTCCCAATATTACACTCGGTCCCTTTATCGTTTCAGCCGTTCGAAAATGTACAAAGCTCCCCTTGGATTGTCATTTGATGATTGAAAATCCCGAAAAATATGTGGATGCTTTTATAAAAGCAGGCGCCAATATGATTTCTGTTCATGCAGAAGTGATTCAAGATGAAAAAATCTTTAAAACGCTTCGCAATCAAAATATAAAAGTAGGCTTGGCGCTCAACCCCGATAAACCGCTCAATCAAATCGAACATTTTTTGCCCCACGTAGACTATGTTTTAATCATGAGTGTTTTTGCGGGCTTTGGGGGACAGGTGTATCTTTCAAAAAGTACTCAAAAAATTAAAGATCTTGTTCGCCTTCGCAGGAAACAAAAGCTTTCCTTTGAAATTGAGGTCGATGGTGGTATCAAATTAGACAATGTTTCTGAAATTGCCCATGCCGGCGCAGACATTCTGGTTTCTGGGTCTGGCATTTTTAAAAGTAAGGATGTCAAAGCAACGATTCAAAGTATGAAAGAAAAAGCAAATGAGTGAAAAAAAACAAACAGATATTGAGCTCATTATAAGCTATTTAAAGCATTTGAATATTGACGATCAAGAAACGCAAAAAGCTCCCAACATTTGGGTTGTCCGACAAAATGATGCCGATATTTATATTATTGTGGCGGGTGGATTTGTTATTTTACAAAGCAAAATTATGGATGTGCCTAAGGCAAACACGCCCACCTTGTATCGTAAAATTTTAGAATTAAATGATAATATTCAAGAATCTTTAGGCGCGGCCTTTGGGGTAAATAAAAATAATGAGGTCATTTTAAAAATGCTTCGCCCAACCAAAACCTTAAGCCTGAATGATTTTACGTATTATTTAACCAGCATTGCCTATGTCGCAGACAAACAAATAAAAGCGCTGAAAACAAGGTTTGCTTCGTGAAATCTATTTTTATTACTGGAAATAATCTTACTTTTCAAGATTTTGAAAACATTTGTTACCGCAATCAACCTGTTCGACTTCATCCCAAAGCCAAAAAAAATGTAGAAAAAAACCTGGCGCTTTTAGAGTCGTGGAAAAAAGAAAATAAAAAAATCTATGGCTTAAATACTGGGTTTGGCATTTTAAGCGACAAGCAAATTTCAAACACGCAAACACAAGAACTTCAAGAAAACTTAATTCGATCCCATAGCTGTGGGGTAGGTCCCCTTTTTTCAAAACCAGAAGTTCGCGGGATTCTTTTACTTCGCGCACATGTATTGGCCAGTGGATATTCAGGCGTTCGTCCAAAAGTGATTGAACTTTTACTGCACTGCCTCAATAAAAATATTTTACCTGTTATTCCCCAAAAAGGATCTGTGGGCGCAAGTGGGGATTTGGCGCCGCTTGCACATCTGGCCTTAGCCCTCATTGGAGAAGGAGAGGTTTTTTACAAGGATCATCGCATGCCTTCTCAAAAAGCCTTCCAAAAAGAAAAAATAAAGCCGCTGACACTTCAAGGCCGAGAAGGGCTTGCATTAATTAATGGAACGCAAGTCATGACCGCCGTGGGACTTTTAAATCTCTTTCAAGCCAAAAAACTTTCTTACTTATTTGACGTTGCAGCAGCTTTAAGCTTAGACGCTTGTTTTGGAAGTCGAAAAGCCTATCTTCCGAGAGTGCATCAACTTAGACCCCATGTAGGACAAATTGAAACCGCAAAAAATATTTACCAGCTTACGCAAAATAGCCCGATTCAAGCGGCACATAAAAATTGTGGCCGCGTTCAAGATGCTTATTCTTTTCGATGCGTGCCTCAAGTGCATGGCAGCATTAAAGATACGCTCCATTATGTTGAAAAGATTTTAAAAACGGAAATGAATTCCGTAACGGATAACCCTCTTTTTTTCACGAAAGAAAAGATGTGGGTCAGTGCCGGCCATTTTCATGGGCAGTATCTTGGACATGCCATGGATTATTTATCCATTGCTTTTACAACGCTGTGCCATATTTCTGAACGTAGGATCGAAAAACTTTTTGATCCACAGTTTAGCGGACTTCCCACATGCCTCTCTCCAAACGAAGGCCTGAACTCTGGGCTAATGCTTGCACATGTGACGGCGGCAGCCCTAACTTCCGAAAATAAAGTGCTTTCACATCCCGCAAGCGTCGATACCATCCCCACATCCGGGAATAAAGAAGATCATGTGAGTATGGGAACGCATGCCGCACTCAAAGCCAAAGAAATTTTAGAAAATACAAAAAATATTTTAGCCATTGAATTTTTATCTGCCACCCAGGGCATTTTTTATCGTCGCCCGCTGAAAACAAGCCCCGTACTTGAAAGTGTTATAAAAATTATTCGAAAAAAAGTACCTCCCATTACAAAAGACCGCGTTTTTTCAAAAGATATTGAGGCCATTAAGCTTCTTTTAGATGAAATTTATGACGCAACCTAAAGAAATTCATCCTCCGACAGGAACCAAATTAAATTGTAAAGGATGGATCCAAGAAGCCGCCTACCGCATGATTCAGCACAATTTAGACCCCCAAGTCGCTGAAAACCCCGCAGAACTAATTGTTTATGGCGGTACCGGCAAAGCTGCAAGGAATTGGAAATGCTTTGATGCCATTTTAAAAAGCTTAAAAGAGTTAAATAACGATGAAACGCTCTTGGTGCAATCTGGAAAACCGGTTGGCATTTTAAAATCACACGAAGATGCGCCAAGGGTTTTAATTGCCAATTCAAATTTGGTTCCCCATTGGGCCAATTGGGATGAGTTTCGACGTCTAGAAGCTTTGGGGCTTATCATGTATGGCCAAATGACAGCTGGAAGCTGGATCTATATTGGTACTCAAGGCATCTTACAAGGAACGTATGAAACATTTGCACAAGCTGGAAAAACCCATTTTCAGGGAAATTTAAAAGGAAAATTGATTTTATCTGCGGGTTTAGGCGGCATGGGTGGCGCGCAACCTTTGGCAGCCACGATGAATGGCGCTGTTTTTATGGGCGTAGAAGTCGACCCCGCACGCATTGCACGAAGAATCAAAACAAAATACGTCGACTTTCAAACAGGTTCTTTA
>MGRI01000104.1:0-3758 GCA_001798105.1 Deltaproteobacteria bacterium RIFCSPHIGHO2_02_FULL_40_11 | reverse complement strand
CCCCAATGGCATGTCACTGAAAGATGCGCTGACGCTTCGAAAAGAAAACCCAAAAGAATATATCCAGCGCGCAACCCAAAGCATTGTGCACCATGTTGAGGCCATGTGTACGCTTCAAAAAATGGGGGCTCATGTTTTTGATTATGGGAATAATATTCGTGCCCAAGCAAAAAATGCGGGGCTTGAAAATGCATTTTCTTTTCCGGGCTTTGTTCCAGCTTACATTCGCCCTCTTTTTTGTGAAGGCCAAGGGCCTTTTCGGTGGGTGGCCTTATCGGGCGACCCAAACGACATTTATGTCACAGACGAAGCGCTCATCGAAGCCTTCCCCCAAAAAACACATCTTAAAAATTGGCTCATGCTTGCCAAAGAGCACGTCAAATTTCAAGGATTACCGAGTCGAATTTGTTGGCTGGGGTATGGCGAAAGAAATATTGCAGGCAAAATTTTCAATGACTTGGTAAAATCCGGAAAAGTCAAAGCCCCCATTGTCATTGGTAGAGACCATTTAGATTGCGGCTCTGTGGCTTCTCCCAATAGAGAAACAGAGGGGATGAAAGATGGCTCGGATGCCATCGCAGACTGGCCAATTTTAAACGCTCTCATCAATGCCGTAAATGGCGCAAGCTGGGTGAGCTATCATCATGGCGGCGGCGTGGGGATTGGCTATTCTTTACATGCTGGCATGGTGATTGTTGCAGATGGCACGGAAAAAGCCGCTCAAAGACTCGAGCGTGTTTTAACTTCAGATCCCGGCATGGGGATTTTAAGACACGTAGATGCCGGCTACGAAACCGCACTTCACGTTGCAAAAGAAAAGGGCGTTAAAACACCTTTGGTGTAAGACCTCCACCAAAAATAAATTTATGGGTTTGACAGCTCTGCACCAAAATACTATTTTGCTAACTTAAATAATAGGAGGATCTATGAAAAAATTTATTTTATGTTTATCTATACTGCTCGTTACACCCTTGGCGTTAGCACAGCCTTCTTTACAAGACGATGCCCAACAAGCTGAAGCTCTTGTTTCAAGTGTTTCAGAAACGCTTGAATCATTACAAGCAAATGATGCTATTGTTTTTAATTCTGACGCCGACGAACTACAATACACAAAAGCAATGATGAATGCTCAAAAAGCACTTCGACTCATTTCAAAAGTAAAAGAAGGGCTTTCTTCTACAAATAAAATAGACCTCGTCATGGCAGATGCCAGGGCTATTCAAACGATTCTAGGTTCTTATTTGGGTAAAGAAACAATGTTTGGATATAAATTAAAAAATGGCCCCATTTCGGTTAATATTGAAGGCGAAGGGGTCTTTGAACGTATTGTTCGTAAGCTTCCTTTTCTGGGCCGCGTAGGGGGCACAATTACAATTAACCCAGGAGAAGAAATTGTCACTCAATTTAATTCTTTAAAAACAGAATTTTATGGCCTTCTTGTTGAAGCGTCCCATCTTGATAAAAAAGACCGCCGCTGGCAAGCACTTGCTGAATGGGGGAATAACACAAAAGTTATTTATCCTGGAGAGTCCTTTGGTAAAGAAATTATAACCTGGGAACAAAAAATAGAATTAGAAAGATAAGAAATAGGACTAATATCTGGGCTAAAGATCATTAAAGCTACCTGTCTTTAAAAATTTTTTTGAAGTAGCGTTTCCGGCGCACTTCATCCACTTCATCCATAAATTTTAGAAGGCGGGGATCGTCATCTCTCATTTCAAGAATCTCTTTTGGAACAGAAATCATTGATCTATCTTTTTCTCCCACGCTTGATCCAATAGTACCTTCGAACTGCAATTCCGAGTTTTCTCCGATCTTCTTTTTCTTTGAGTTTCGATTTATCGTAATAGCCATTTTCAAGAATCCCCCAATATGCTTTTTCAGCAATTTTTGGTTCATCGCGGTACAAAACAATATCTGCATCGCGAATTCCATGATAACAAAATGACGCAAAATTGAATAATCTTCTCAGATTTTTATTATTAAGATATTTTTCATATTCCCTGTCTACGTCTCGAGCATAGTACCGTCCAATATATTCCTCATCAACTCGTTTTTTGTCCTTACGCCATTGTTCAGTAATTTGCCTTAGCTCTTCTTCCGTATAATGTGTTGCATATTTACCCATCGTTTACTTCCCCTTTGGATAATACAAAGCAAAGATTGTGCCGAAACACACAAACGCCGATATTTAATGATTTTATAGGCTTAGCTGTTTAAATAAGGACGAAGGGGGTCGGAAATCCGACCCACACCAAAAAAATGACAAGCCCGCTTGCATACGTTAGAATGCGGAAATATGTCCCAAACACTTATCTCCAATATTTCGCAAATGGTTACGTTTCAAGGCGTGGCCAAAAAAAGAGGGCGTAGGCCCACGCTACAAGACCTTGGTGTTATTGAAAATAGCTGCATTATTTTAAATGGGGAGAAAATTCAATGGGTGGGGCCCAAAAAGAAACTTCCCAAATTAAGCGTTCAAAAGAAAATAGATGCCAAAGGCATGGTTTGTTTTCCAGGCCTCATCGATGCGCACACACATCTTGTTTTTGGGGGCTCCCGCGAAGACGAATTTGCGATGCGCGCCCAAGGAAAATCTTATTTAGACATCGCCAAATCTGGGGGTGGCATTTTAAGTACCGTTCAAAGCACCCAGTCCGCCTCTTTAAAATCGTTGATTCAGTTTGGGAAAAAACGCCTTCAATACGCACGTACTTTGGGTGTAACTGCAATCGAAATGAAAAGCGGCTATGGCTTAACTGTCAAAGATGAACTTAAAATGTTACACGCCATCGCTCAATTAAAGAAAACAGAAAAAACTCATATTGTTTCTACGTTTCTGGGTGCACACGCCTTTCCAAAAAACATGCATCAGAATGCGTACACCCTTTTAATTTGTGAAAAAATGCTTCCCGAAATTGGACGCAAAAAATTAGCGGACTTTTGTGATGTTTTTATTGATTCTGGGTTTTTTAATCTTGCACAAACCAAAAAAATACTTTTAACAGCCCAGAAAAATGGCCTTCATCTTCGAATTCATAGTGATGAATTTAAAGCTTTGGGCGGTACAGAACTTGCGGTTTCATTCAAAGCCAAAAGCGTGGATCATTTGATTGCCATTTCAAAAAAGGGGGTTTTGGCTTTAAAAAACTCTGATACGGTTGCCACACTTTTACCCGGAACTTCTTTTTTCCTGGGAAAACCCTATGCGCCGGCCAGAAAACTCATCGATGCTGGTGTTGTTGTGTGTTTTGCAACAGACTTTAATCCCGGATCTTCAACTACCCAAAACTTACCTTTCATGACCACGCTTGCCATGACACAAATGAAAGTTACCCTCGCAGAGGCACTTTCAGGGATTACCTACAATGCTGCAAAATCTCTCGGGCTGGAACAAGAAATGGGTTCGATTGAAGCAGGAAAACTTGCGAATTTAGCTTTTTTTGAAATTCCAAATTTTAAATACTTTCCTTACCATTATGGCGAAAATTTTTGTAAATTGGTTATTTGGAAGGGGAAACCAGTTGTACATCTGGCTTAACGCTCTTTCGATACACAAAAAAGTAACAAATTCCAAAGACAGCCAGCCCGCCCAAAACATCCCAAAAATAATGTTGCTTGGTTGTGAGCGTTGAAATGGAAATTAAAATAGACCAAATGATAAAGGCAATGGATAGCTTTCTTCGGGTGTGCCAAAACCCAAAGGCCACCACAAAACACAAGCTAACATGCTGACTGGGAAAACAATTAAAGGGTTC
>MGRI01000103.1:10194-15373 GCA_001798105.1 Deltaproteobacteria bacterium RIFCSPHIGHO2_02_FULL_40_11 | reverse complement strand
CAAGCGCTGGTGTTCAATATTGGTCGTCACAGTTTCTGTTTTATGATCTTGCTCCACATGATCATATTGAAGTCCTACCTGATACTTATCTTGAATCATTTTAGAAACAAGGGCGGTTCCACCCCAATAGTTTTCAGGTTGGGCGGTTCCAGCATTTAAAGTCCAGTTATTTTCATCTGCATAGTGAACGGAACCAATGATATCCCACTCTTTATAACGCACATTGAAAGAAGGTTGAATGCGCGTAAACCTGTTTTTAATTTGGGCTAATGAAGTTGAAGCGGAGTTTCTGGTATCTGTCCCTGAATAGGCAAAGAAAGAAACAGAGCTGCCTTGCCAATTGGACCCCTCTTTTGGAATTTCGAACCTTAAACTTCCCCAGAAATTTTTAAATTGGTTTTTGTCAGACGCATTTTTTCCATTTCCAATCCCAAGTGTCCAAATCACAGGACCTTTATAGCCATAATAATTAATCCCCGCCTGGCTGGATGAAATATTCACATTGTCGTCTTGAGAAGACCCCGCATAAGAAGCTGTGATTTTATCCACAATACCTGTTACCTCTGGAAAAATGCGAAGGCGATTCGAAAAAGAAGTCCACTCCACAGGCGAAATTTTCCCAATTTGTAAATTCACAAGTTTAGAATCCCATAAATTATGAAAACCTAAAATAAACCAGCCATGTTTTACAGTTCCTGCATCATTGATTTCCAGTTCATTAAAAAAGGAAACGTCTTTTGTAATGGAACCTGCCGAAAAAAGCTGAATCCAATTAAATTTTCCGATGTCAAAACGATGTTTTTTGCTTTGATTCACCGGTATATTTTTATTTCGAAAATAAAATGGTTGAAAGTTAATGCGCACCCCAAAGACATCTCCCAAGGCACCCAGGTCCATGCGCCCTTTGGTAAACTTTCGGTACACGCCACCATCCGATACTTCCTGATCCGGATCTTGCATCCCATTTTTCATAAACCGTTCACCATAGTAATTCAGGCGCGGAAAAGAAGTATGGCAGGTTTGACACGATGTATTGTATTTCCGGCTCCATTGACTCGTCGCCGAAGCATCATTTGAAAAAAACAAAAAACCAGAAATGACAATCATTCCAGTTATAAAAATATTTAAAAAAGATTTAAATTGAAACACGGTTTGCCTCCATTTTTTTATTCATCCACACACACCCAGCTATTTTATAAATGTAGATGAAAAAGAAAGGACAGCACAAGGGAAATCACCTCTTACGGACAGAATTTAAAAAAAAATTGACCTGGATCATAAAATTTTCGTTGAAATATGCTTTGACCATTGGTGCGAATCCATGTATTTTTTGTCTTTTCGGGGTGTGGCGCAGCCTGGCTAGCGCACTTGCTTTGGGAGCAAGGGGCCGTCGGTTCAAATCCGACCACCCCGACCATAACTTAGGATCAAAATAAATAAGACAGTGTTGTCTTATTTTAAGTTTAGTGCTAGAAAAATCAAGAAATATGCACACTTTTAAATCCATTTCCACGTGTAATCTCTGTGGAAACACAGAAGTTACCCCGATAAGTGACATCGATCGAAACGGAAAACCTTTAACAACCGTTATGTGTACCTTTTGTGGACTCGTACGAACCGATCCACTCCCAACGAAAGAAGAAATTAATGAATTTTATCAAACAAAATATTGGAATGAGTATAAGGATTATCACCCTAAACTCAAACACATTTATCGAAATGCCCATCGCGCCCTGAACCGATATAAAAGAGATCAGCACTATTTTAAAAATGCCCAGTCTATTTTAGAAATTGGCTCTGGTCGTGGTGAATTTGTCTACCTCTTAAACTATTTAAATTTACATGCTCAAGGGTTAGAACCTCACACAATCTACTCCCAGTATTCTCGAGAAGAATTTGGGATCCCAGTAACTTCAGCCATGCTTGAACAAGCCTCTTACGCTCCCAACACATTTGATCTCATTACTTCTCATCATGTCGTGGAACATCTGTGTGATCCAGCAATAGAGCTCCGCAGAATGAATCGCTGGCTTAAAGAAGGAGGACACTTAATTGTTGAAGTTCCGAATATTGAAGCAAACCGCCATGCACCCAAAAATCGTTTTCACTTTGCCCATATCTATAACTTTAATGCCATTACGTTAGAAGAATTAGCCTATCGTCAGGGATTTTCATTCATTCGCCATACTTTGGGTGGCGATCACGAAAATCATCTCCACATGATTTTTCAAAAAAAGGGACTCCCCACAGGTCAACACAAATACACAGCTGCCAAGCTTAAAGAAAACTTTGAACACCTTCACAAAAAAGTACACTCCCATACTTCTTTTGACCATTACTTAACGCTTACGCCTTACCTACGGACCTTCAACAAGCTCAGAAATGGAATTTCAGAAAAATTGATTGTTCGAAATTTTAAACAAGGAAAAGATGTCGCCAATTACGTTTTCAAGGCATCAACATGTATTTAACACTCTTTTTTGTCTCAATTCTGGTGAGCGCATTGGGAACCGTTGCCGGTTTTGGAGGTGGTGTTTTCATTGTCCCCTTCATGGTGATGGGATTTCATATTCCCATTGAAATTGCGATCGGGGTAACCGCGCTTTCTTTATTTCCTGCAAGCTTGATTTCAACGTATTGGAATGTCAGAAAAAAAACTGTTGATTTTAAGCTCATGTGGGCGCTGGAAATTCCCACCATGATCGGTGCCATCTTAGGCGCACATCTTACAAGTCTTTTTCCAGGTCGCCCTTTGGAAATTATTTTTTCGCTTTTTTTGGTGATCCTTTCTTATAGAATGATAAACCCTTCTCTTTCTCAAAATGCTTGGACCCGTATGATTACGACGCTGAATTCCAAAAAACCTTTGATTGAAAAAAAAGATTACAAAGTAAGCCTTTGGGCGTCAAGTTTGTTTGGAGGATTTTCAGGCGTGATTGCTGGCTTATTTGGTATTGGAGGTGGCATTTTAAAAACCCCCATCATGATTCATATTTTTAAAGTGCCCGTACGAATTGCGGTTGCTACGGCATTGTGCATGATTGTGTTTACAAGTTTAGTCTCTGGCCTGACGCATGCTTATCTAGGCCATGTGAACTTTCATCTTTTACTTTCCTGTGGTGGCGGTTTTATGGTTGGCGCTCTATTTGGGGGAAAGATCAGTGTGAAAATGGCAGATCCCTCACTCAAAAAAACAATTGCCGTTTTGATCTTGATGGCAGGGATCGCCACCCTAATCCATTCTATCTTTCAATAAAACCCCACGCAGGTCTTTTTCATTTAAAATGGGATTTTGAATGCCCCAGTGAACCCCAATTTCTGGATCATTCCACAAAATGGTTCTTTCAGATTGCGGGTGATATTCCGAAGTTACTTTATACAAAACTTCTGAATTTTGCGTTAAGGTCAAATATCCATGCGCAAAGCCTTCCGGAATCCATACCATATGATGATTTTCTTCAGACAATTCAAAGCTGTCCCACTGGCCATATGTTTTAGAATTTTTTCGAATGTCGACTGCAACATCTAAAATCTTCCCTTGAATACACCGAACCAATTTTCCTTGTGCATGGGGAGGGAGTTGATAATGCAGCCCCCTTAAAATCCCCTTTTCCGTTGAACGCACATGATTGTCTTGTTTAAACTGGGTTGTAAGCCCCATTTTTTGAAATTCACTTTCTTTATAGCTTTCAAAAAACCATCCTCTGGCATCTGTATGCAATGCGGGTTTTATAAGATACACACCAGAAAGTTTTGAGTTTAAAACTTCAAAAGACATGTTTTTTAGAGGTGCACAATTTCTTTTTGAATGGAAATTAAAGATTGAACCCCACGCCACCCTAAATCCAACATTTCATCTTGTTGTTCTTTTGTGAATGGCTTTTTTTCAGCAGTTCCCTGGATTTCAACAATTTTTTGAGAGCCCGTCATCACCAAATTCATGTCCACATCGGCTTGGGAATCTTCGGCATATTCTAAATCTAAAAGCGTTTCCCCTTCCACAAGGCCAATACTGATGGCAGCCACATAGTCTTTAATGGGGTTTCGAGACAAAACGCCCCCTTTGAGCAGCTTTTCAATACACAGCGCCAAGGCCACAAATCCCCCCGTAATGGAAGCCGTACGGGTACCGCCATCTGCTTGAAGGACATCGCAATCGATAAAAATAGATCTTTCTCCCAAAGCTCTAAAATCCACGACAGACCTTAAACTTCTCCCAATGAGCCGTTGAATCTCTTGGGTGCGTCCACTTATTTTCATGCGATCTCTTTGCGTACGCGTGTTGGTTGCCGCAGGAAGCATCGCATACTCTGAAGTCACCCATCCGGTTTTAGAGTTTTGTAAAAAAGGAGGGACTTTGTCTTCAAGGGTTGCCGTACAGACCACCTTTGTATTTCCAATTTCAATCAGCGCTGACCCTTGTGGATACATCAAATAATTAGGTGTAATTTTGACTTCCCGATGTTGATCCGAAGCTCTATTTTCAGGACGCATCATGATTTTTTCCCCCGTAGTTGTAAACGAATTTCACGTCTTTTTTGGCCTTCTTGAAACCGTCTTTTTTCAATCTCTGATTCTGGTAAAACTGGAGGCGCAGCAATGGGACGATTGTTCCCATCTACAGAAACAAATGTAAGGTATGCACTGGACGCATGTTTCTTTTTTCCCGTGAGCGGTTCTTCTGCATCCACCCGAACCCCAATTTCTAAAGATGTCTTTGCCGTGAAATTCACACTGGCACGAATGGAAACAATGTCTCCAATCTTAATAGGGGTCACAAAACTTAAGGAATCTACCGAAGCAGTCACCACTGCCGTTCTGCAATGCCGAAACCCACAAATGGCAGCTGCGATATCCATCCACTGCATGACTTTTCCCCCAAAAATGGTTCCAAGCGTATTTGTATCCTGCGGCATGACAATTTCAGTCATTTCAACGCAAGACTCTGACACTTTTTTTGCTTTGAGCATGAGTTCAAGATATTCGTTCCTTGACATCGAGTCAAGATTTCTAAAAGATAAAGAACAATGCCGATTTCAATAAATTTTAACGCTTTAAAAAATTATTTTTCAAACGTACAACACCATGCGCTCGTCAAAAAGAAAGAGCATGCAAAAAAAGAAATCCAGCATTTCAGAGAACACGGAAAATTGGGTTTTATGGATCTCCCCACACAAAC
>MGRI01000103.1:1107-10146 GCA_001798105.1 Deltaproteobacteria bacterium RIFCSPHIGHO2_02_FULL_40_11 | reverse complement strand
CAAAACACTCTTAGTCATTGGCATTGGCGGGTCAAGTTTGGGGGCCAAAGCTGCTTTATCTGCCCTGGAACAAAAAAATAAAATTGAAATTGTTTTTTTAGAAAGTCCCAATCCCCATACACTTGAAACGGTTTTTTCAAAACTAGATTGGAAAAAGACAGCTGTAAATGTAATTTCGAAATCTGGAACCACGCTTGAAACCATCAGCATTTTTTTAGTGGTTTATGAAAAATTAAAAAAGACTCTCTCCAAGGCAAAACTCAAAGAACGTATTTTTGTAACAACCGAAACCAACCAAGAATTTTTACACCATTTGTCGAAGGAACAAGGTTTTACCCATTTTGAAATTCCTAAAAATGTGGGCGGCAGGTTTAGCGTTTTATCTTCTGTGGGCCTTTTTCCGATGGCCGTCTCTGGTCTAGACATTCAAGCCCTTTTAAAAGGGGCCGATCAAATGCTCCAGCATCCTGCTGACGCTTACCGGTATGCAGCTTTTGCCTACGGTTGCCATACGCTTTTAAAAAGACCTTTAACCGTTTTTTTCCCCTACGATGAACGGTTATCTTCTTTTTCAGATTGGTTTTGTCAGCTTTGGGCAGAAAGCCTGGGAAAAACAGAAAATTCAGGCCCCACACCGATGAAAGCCATAGGCCCCATGGACCAGCATTCGCTTTTACAACTTTTTTTAGATGGCCCCAGAAATAAGTGGTTTACGTTTTTAAGCTTTGAAGAAAAAAGAAATACCTTTAAAATTAAAAATACAACGCCACTTCCCCCGCACTTAAAATTTCTTTTGGGAAAAACGTTAAGCGATATTCACCAGGCAGAATGCAAAGCCACCCAAGAAACCCTTGCTGAATTTCAAAATCCTTTATGCCAGATATCGGCGCCACACCTCAATGCCGAAACTTTAGGAGCTTTATTTGCTTTTTTTGAGCTTGCCACCGTCTGCGCAGGCCATCTCTATGGCATCAATCCACTCGACCAACCTGCGGTGGAACATATTAAGGAAAAAACAAAGACGATTCTTTCTTAGTTTTTTCCTTTAAATTCCGATACGTTACACGGATGAAGAAAAAACTTTTATGGGCATTGGGGATTCTTTTGGGGCTGCTTGTTATCGCTGCCATCGCCCTTCCTTTTGTATTAGATATCAACAAATTTCGTCCAAAAATTAAAGCGTTACTTGAAGAAAACCTGAATGCAAAGGTTGAGCTCGGTAAGATTGATCTTTCTTTCGTCAAAGGGCTCGGTGCAAAAATTGATGGCATTACCATTTCAAATCCACCCGGATACCCTGGCACAGATTTTCTAAAAATAGAGCGGGTTTACATTTCTTTTGGCACGATTCCTTCTTTAATGGGCACTCCCCAGATTACCCTTCATTTAGAAAAACCGGTTTTATCGATTCTGAAAAATGAAGAAAATGAAAGCAATCTTAAAAAGATACTCAAACCAAAACAAAAAAAGGAAAAGGAAGTGGATCCCCGCCTTCGCGGGGATGACCCAAAAAGTCAAAAACCATCTGGGATTTTAGGTTACTTTATTTCTCGCGGAAAGTTTTCAATCGAATGTACCAATGGAACTTTTTACTACCAAAAAAATGACATGCAAAGCTACACCATTCATGACCTGGATTTAAATCTAAACCCCATTTCCTTGGGAAGCGATGCAGACTTTTCGATTCAGGGATTTTTAGACCCCACTGTTTTGAATCAAAATAAAATAAAAGGCCCTTTTCGACTTCAAATTCACACAACCAATCCTCTAAAATTTAAAGAAACACTGGGCTTAAAAATTAACGCCGACTTAAACGTATTTGAGTTTGAATCAACGCAGGTTTTAAAGACAAAATCCCACCCCTTATCTTTGTCTTTAGATGCCACATACACAAAAAATGATTTGGTATTCAATACGATCGATATAATCCACCCCTTTGGGAATATAAAACTAAGTGGCAATATTCAAAATATCAATAACCCTAAATTTAAGTGTAAAGTGCTCTTGACCTATCAATCCAAAGAAAATATCCCCTCTTTTTTGAAGCAGTTTCCTTTCCAAGCAGATCTCACGATCAATGCCCAAACCGAAGGGCTTTTACTTCCCCTCTTTGTAAAATCGATGGATGGAACGATTCATCTTGGAAATCTGAAATCCACCATTCCAAGCGGCATTCAAGAAAAATTCGGGGACAGATCTCGAAGAGATCTGTCCCCACCCATCTTTGAAGGCCCGGCACATCTTACGTTGAATGGATCGTTTGAGGTGCGCGACCACAAACTGACCCTGCTCAATCTGCCGCAGGTGTCTTTAGATCTCACTGAAATGGCTGTAAAATATAAAACGTGGGAAAAAGAAAATACAGAAGCGCTGAAACTTACTTCAGAAATTTCTTATCTCCAAACTGAAGATAAAACCAAAAAAATTACGTTTCAAAAAACAAATCTTGAATTTCTGGACTTAAAAACAGTCATCGAGGGACATGCCCTGCTTTCAGACACACCCCATCTTTCGGCAAAACTCATCACGCAACCTTTTACACCTCAAAAATTCGAAAAATACCTTCCAAAAGTTCCATTTGAATACCAAGGAAAGATCTCTATTCCATTTTTAACCATTGAAGGAAACCCCCAAAAATTCGAAGCCCTTTCTTTTACGGGAGATATCTTAATTCCAAAAGACCAACTGGCATTCAATCCTTCTTTTTTTAAAGAAAAAAAATGGAAAGCGGATGGAAACATTTCATTTGAAAGCCGAATCACCTTCCAAGCCCAGGGGAAACACCTTCAAAAACTATCGCTTCAAACTTTAGCCTCCTTTACCCAGGCGCATCTTGAACTTGAAAAACAATTTGTAAAACCAAAAGGCATTCCGCTCGAATTTGACTTCATTTCAGACTTGAAAGACAACGATCTTATTTTTTCAAAACTCAATTTTACCTTTTTTAATCTGAAGGCCCAAACCCAAGGGCGTATTCAAAACTTTACTTCGAAACAAAAACGTTTTCTGCTCTGGAAGATTACAGCCCCCGATTTTTCACTCTCCGAATGGAACGCATTTTTTCCCTATATTGAGCAGAAATTTACAGGAACGGCTGCCTTTCAAAATTTTGAAATAAAACTTCCCCTGCATCATCCCAAAAAACTCGCCCTTGCAGGCCAGTTTTCCCTAAAAGACATTCAAGGAGAAATTCCAAAGGATCTATTTTCAAGCAAAGATTTTCAATTTGCAGGCCCTTTTCACTTGAATATGAATGGCGATATTCAAACCAAAGGAAAAACGCTTCAAAGTATTGAGATGCAAGGCAAGGTTGACCTTACAAAAACGTCCATTTTTAAAAAAGGTGTCTTTTCAAAAAAACCTCAAACCCCACTTTCGCTTGAAATCGGCATTCAAACAAAAAATACAGTCGCCACTATAAATACCTTCACCTTGCACTTTAAAGATTTAAAGCTTACGGGAAAAGGCGATATTCAAAGTATTTCTTCCGCCCCCAATTACAGTCTTAAATTCTATACCAATAAATTTAATTTAAGTTCTGTATCCCAAAACTTTGAGACCCTGAAAACACTTCCTGTAAGTATAGATGAAATGCAACTGACAAGTGAGCTCAAAGGAAAACTTCATGATCCGCTATCTCCCATTTATATCAGCTTGCATCTCAAAGCAGATTCAGCCCAGGTTTCAAAGAAAAAAGACGACATCCCTCAAGAAGAAGAATCCAAACAAAAAACAACGCCGCCTTCTTTAAAAAAACAGGAACCTTCTTCGTTTTTAAATCGTCTTCGACTGACAGCAAGCGCCTCTTTTCAAAAATTGAAATATCTTACATATGAGGCAAACCAATTGGCCCTACAATTTTCGTATCAAGATCACCTGCTTAATTTAAAAACACTTCAAATGAACCTTTACGATGGCACCTTTGTTTCTTCTGGACAAGTTTCCTTAAAAAAAGAGCCCATGCAAACGGGCCTAGAAGCGTCTCTTTCTCAAATAAATATTGAAAAATTTCTAACCTCCCAGGAAAGTAAATTGCTTGGAAAAATTTCAGGAACATTGAAGGCCAATACAAAGTTAACTTTCCAAGACAAAAAATGGGAAAATGTCCAAAAAACATTAAAAGCATCAGGGGACATTCAACTTTCCAATGGTCATTTTAATGTGTTTAATTTAACAGAAGCCATCTCCAACGTTCCTGTTCTATCAGAAATTTCGCCCAACTTACAACTTACAGATCGCTTCTCAACATTAAAATCCTCTTTTTTTATTCAAGATCAAATGCTCATTACCCCAGACATTAAACTTGAAGCCAAAGACCATTTATTGGTCTGCGAAGGGAAAGCTGGGTTTGATGGAAGTTTGAACTATAAAGGCAGTTATTATTTAACACCCAAACCAGACTTTAAAAGCGAAATTCCATTTACGGTGACAGGAACGGTTTCCAGTCCTGTCCCCCTTCCAGACCTTGGAAGATTGATTCAAAATAAAGTTCAAGGCGTTTTTGAAAAAATTCTCACCCCAAAATCAAAAGGGCAACCCGAAGAAGAAGGTTCGGATGGGGCTCAAAAAGAGGGATCTGGAAACCTCATTGAAGATCTCTTAAAAGATACGCTGCCATAATTCACAGAAAGTCAAAAAAGGCTTAGATGCTAGGCGCCCGAGGAGGCGCGACTGAGGCGTACTGAATCGTACGTCGAAGGAGAGCCGACGAGGGCAACGACGCAGATGAGCCTTTTTTGGCTTTCTGTTATTTGAATTCGATGTCTAAGATATCGTTGGCGTCCACTTCGATGGTTTCGTCACGGTCTGCAAGCTTAATTTTGATTTTACCACGCAGTTTATCGGCGGATAATCGCACATAATGATCAAAAAGCTGTCCTTTATGAAACTTCCCGCTTTTATCAATCACAAGAATATTGGTTTTTGAAGTAACAGCTTTTTCGATATTTTCTAAAAGTTTGAAAATGTTTCTCATAAGATTAAAACTGTATTTCTATACCCCAGACAAAACCATTTAGCAAGTTTCTGTTATGTCTGGAACAGGATCCTTCGCCCTTCGGGCTCAGGATGACAGTGCTACAGAAGAAACAATATGCGCTTCTAAATCTTGTTCAGACGCTGGTTGGTAGCCTACGGTTTTTTGCCACACTGTTTCTGTTTCCATGCAAAAGTATGTAGGAACTTTTTTTGTTTTACGTTGAATGTAAGAAAGTAACGTCTGATACAGGTCTTGCCGAAGGGGGCGAACATACCTTTTTTTTCCGTCTGGCGCCGTAATCATTTCTCCAGTTACAATCGGATTTCTGGGAAAACGCTTTCGAATAATATTTTTTAATGTTTTATTAAACCGTAAAGCTCCTAGACTCAGCCACGCAGGTTCAAATTGATCCAAAAGCTGATCAATTAAATCTTGATACGCGCCTTTCCAATCGGGAAGTGCAATAATGGGGTCCAAATGAAACGCAACTTTGTACCCCGCTTTCACACATTGATGTGCCGCTAAAATTCGTTCTTCCAATGAAGCTGTTTTTAAGTCGAACTGCGAAACATACGACTCTGGGTTCACAGACCAGGCAATCACCGTTTGCCCTTTGGGGTCTAAATTTAAGAGATGCCCAATCTCGGTTGATTTGGTTTTGAGTTCTAAAAAAGCTCTTTTTTGTTTTGCGAAAAAAGGAACCAGATGCTTTGAAAATCCCGTCACATGATCCAGGGCTAAGGAATCTGCCATTTCGCCTGTTCCAATTCGGATATGATTGGACGTGCTGCAATCTAAGGTTTCTTGAATGGAGGCCAACATTTCTTCAATATTGGCATACACAATCATTAAAGGCTGGTTTGTGTATTCTTGTAAAAAACAATACACACATTCAAAATGACAATTAAATGCAAAATCTAAAATATAATAATTACAACACACCATATTACTGAGACGAGATGTCGACGCCCCACATTTTTTAAGCAATTTTCCGTTATTTTTTGTAATCCAAAGTCTCTTTTTCCCCTCTAAAAGGGGATCTTTAAATCGATCTGCTTCATTTAAAAACTTGGGTTGAGTCGCACTCATTTCAACAGGAATATCTGGATAAGACGCTAAAATATGTTTTGTAATGGGTGAATTTAAGACGCTCGGATCCACATAAATGATCTTTGGCACATAAGAGATCATAAATCTTTTAAGATATCTTCTAATTCAGGCTGAAGGAGCGCTGTATTCATTTTTTGAACCAAGCTCTCAAATTCCTTTTTATCTCGAAATGAAAATTTCAACTGAACTTTATTGTTTTCAAAAAAATCAGGCTGCTCCAATGGAAGATCCAGCTTTTTCTTGAGAGATGTAAACCGATCTTGAAGCGCTGTAAGCTGTGGATACCGTTTGGCTTTTAAAACTTCACGCAGATTATAATATTTTTGTTTCCCCGTAAGATGTGTGTCTTCTAAAATCTTTTGAAATTCGATATCTCCTAAAATCTTTTCAATTTCTAGATCATCGCGAACTGAAATTTCATCAATCCAAATTAAAAAATCTTGCAAGGTCGAAACCGAAAAATGAACTTTTTCTAAAAAGGGGATCAAAAGCTTCTGCTCTGGTAACGTATATCGCATAAACTCTTCAACCAGATGAATCGGAAGATCCATTTGAACCATTAAAGCTTGAACGCCTAGGTCTAAAAGCGTTAATTCACAATAAAACTGAAAAAGGCGCTCTGAACGCTGAATGCCAAGCCTTGGGAAATATTTCTGAAAAATATCTTCTTTAGAAACATCAAAAGTCGATTTGAGTTTTTGAATCACAATCGCCACTTCGACCAAATTCAATTTTCGATTAAAAAGACTTTCTTCAACGGAAGTATTGAAAAGATCAATACTTAAGATTGAGTCCTCTATAAGCACCGCAGGAAGCGGTGATAGATTCAGCGCTTGTGCAACATAAAAGCGTCGAAAACCTGAAATAATTTGGTATTTCCCAGAATCACTTTTTCGAAGGGTTAACGGCGTTACAATCCCTACACGTTCAATCGATTTTTTTAAATGCTCCAACTGTGGCAAAAAACAGACTTCAAATGTTTTATCTTCGAAATCAATCTCTGTCAGATCAACCTGTGACAATACACGCATCAAGTGTCAATTAACATGGCTGAAGCTAGGCGCCAACAGCTTTTTTATGTTTGATCGGGGGCGTATAGAAATTGCTTTTTACAAATTGATATTTCTTTTTTTTATGTGCCTCAATAAAAACCTGGACCAATCGTGTATCAAATTGCGTCCCTGCACAACGCGAAAGTTCCTCATACGCCTGATGTGTAGGCAATGCTTTTCGATAGGGGCGATCGGATGTCATGGCATCAAATGCATCAACAATGAAAACGATTTTTGTAAGATAAGGGATTTCACGATCTTTTAACCCCTCTGGGTATCCCAAACCATCAATCCGTTCATGATGATGCTTTACAATGGGAATAATGTCGGCCATGTGTGAAAGCTGGGAAATAATTTTGGCACTCCACACGGAATGCTTTTTCATAATTTCAAATTCTTCTGGGGTCAGTTTTCCTTCTTTGAGTAAAATCGCATCTGGAACACCGATTTTACCCACATCGTGTAAAAGCGCACCTAATTCTAATTTGAGCGCCTCCTCGGGAGATAATTTGAGAGCCTGTGCCATCATGAGCGCATATTCCGATACACGCACCGAATGCGCACAGGTTTGGGGATCTTTGATGGAAAGCGATTCTAACATCGCACCCACCGCCTCTTTGAGCTGTGGGTGCTTTAAAAATTCCTTGGTCTGAAATTTTAGAATGCTCATTAGACACTCCTTATGATTTAAACGCTCAGTTCTTTTTGAACTTTTGCCTTTAAGCGTCTCACGGCCTGTGAATGAATTTGAGAAACGCGCGATTCTGTCACATCTAAGACCGCACCAATTTCTCTTAAATTCATGTCTTCATAATAATACAAGGCCAAAACCATCCTCTCACTTTCTGGCAACGTTTCAATCGCATCTTTCAAAAGCCGCTGAATATCTTTCATCGTCACTTGAAAATGAGGATTATTGGTTCGCATCTCTTCAATAAAGCTGGCCAATCCTTGACGGTCTCGAAAGGGAAATTGCCTGACGTCTTCTACATGCACCATGTTCGATGTTCGCATGGAAGACAGCATCTCATGAAATTCGTTTAAACTCATTTGAAGCGATTTTGCGACTTCACGACGCGTGGCTTTTCGTCCAAACTTTTGCTCTAATCGATGATACGCCCGTTCTAAGACTTTTGTCTTTTCTCGAACAGACCTGGGCACCCAATCTTGTGCTCTCAATTCATCTAAAATCGCACCCCGAATACGAAACTCGGCATACGTTTTAAACTGGTTATCACGCCTGGGGTCATATTTATCGATGGCATCCATCAATCCAATCACCCCGGAACTCATTAAATCATCTAATTCAATATTCGGAGGCAACTTCACTGCAATTCTTTTTGCAATAAACTTGATGAGTGGCGAAAATTCAACAATCAAGGCTTGCTTATCTTTTAATGTAAACCCTTTGGGATTCTTTTTAAGCTTTGCTAATATTTCACTCATACTTTAACCCTCCTTGTTTTCGTTATGTTAACCTTCCGTCCGCTTACCCTTTTATAGAGCAAAGTTTGTGCCAATGGATTTCATCAATCTTTTCAATCCATGGATAGCCAAACCCAATCAATTTTTTGGCGCACCCCATTCAGAGGCGTCAAAGTTTTGGCAGCACACTATTAAGACAGTTTTTTACGCTTTAGTTTTTCAACCAACGTGGTACGTTTAATTTTGAGCAAACGTGCTGCTTGATTTTTATTCCCTTGCGTTCTTTGCAACGCCTGATGAATTAAACCAGATTCAAAGTCATCTACCATGGCATTCAAATCAACACCTTCGGATGGTAAATGCGCTAAATAAAAACGCTGACGATGCGTTCCCGAAAAATATTTCTCTGGTAAATCTTTGGATATAATTTTGCCTTGTCCTCTCAGAACAACCAAGCGTTCAATCAAATTTTCA
>MGRI01000103.1:657-1081 GCA_001798105.1 Deltaproteobacteria bacterium RIFCSPHIGHO2_02_FULL_40_11 | reverse complement strand
GTATTTACACAGCGCATCGAATACTTCATCGGTAAAACCTGTTACATTCTTTTTTTTGTCGTAATTTATTTTTTCCACAAAATGATTTAAAAGAAGCGGAACATCCCCCATTCTTTCACGTAACGCTGGAATGTATATTGGAATAACATTTAAGCGATAATATAAATCTTCACGAAATGTTTTATTTTTGACGGCAGTTTCTAAATCTTGATGCGTGGCTGCAATAATACGCACATTAACGGAAACGGATTCGGAACTTCCAACAGGTTCAAACTTTTGTTCTTGTAAAACACGTAAAACTTTCACTTGTAATCTGGGGCTCATATCGCCCACTTCATCTAAAAAGATCGTCCCCTCATTGGCTGTCTCAAAACGGCCTTTGCGACTTGCATGCGCCCCCGTAAAAGCCCCTTTGGTATGGCCA
>MGRI01000103.1:0-552 GCA_001798105.1 Deltaproteobacteria bacterium RIFCSPHIGHO2_02_FULL_40_11 | reverse complement strand
TCTTTACCGGTACCACTTTCCCCTCGGATCAAAACCGTACTGTCGGTTTTTGATATTTTTTCAATCATCTCAAACATATTGAGCATCGCAATGCTTTTTCCAATAATATTTTCAAATTGATATTGCTCGGCTAATACTTTTTGATAGCGTGCATTTTCTCTTTCCAAACGCAAGTTTCGAAAAGCGGTTTCAACCAAATGTGAAAGTTCTTCGAGTGGAAAAGGTTTTGCTAAATAATGAAACACCCCGCGCTGAATGGCTTGAACAACCGTATCTGGCTGATTGTAGGCGGTCATGGCAATCATCAAAAGTTCCGGTTTACTTTGATGGATCTCATCAATCAATGTTAAGCCATTCCCATCTGGAAGATTGATATCAATCAATGCCAAATCAATTTCACGTGTTTGAAATAATTTTCTGGCTTGTTTGATAGAGCTCGCAACATAAACAGAAAACTTTTTTTGCAAATAACGTGCAAGCGATTTCTGATATGTTACATCATCTTCAACAATTAATATTTGCCAGTGTGACATTTTTTATTACACAACCCTT
>MGRI01000102.1:2983-18188 GCA_001798105.1 Deltaproteobacteria bacterium RIFCSPHIGHO2_02_FULL_40_11 | reverse complement strand
TTACCATCGTGTGAAGGCAGCTTTTTTAGAGCCTTATCCAGGGGTCATCCCAACATTTATTGAACTTATTAAGCAGGGGATTAAGATTGGGATAATAACGGATGCCCCCACGTTAAAAGCCCATTTACGGATCGATGCGATGAAACTTCGAGGGTTCTTTGATGTTGTGATTACCGAAGCAAAAAAGCCTGATACAAAAGGATTTTTAGAGGCGACGAAAAAATTAAATTTGAAACCGCAGGAAGTGTTGATGGTGGGTGATTGGCCTGAAAAGGATATAGCTGGAGCCAAAAATGCAGGATTGCTCGCTTGCTTTGCTAAATATGGGCATACGGTTGGCAGTCTAGAAATCGAGCCAGATCATATTATTTATTGCATTGAAGACCTTCTTACCCTTATTGAATAACTACTTTTCTTGAGTGGAAATAGATGAAAAAACGATTACTGCTTGCCTAGAGGATCAACTACGCAGGCTCTCTTCCATCTTATTACAAATATAAGTTGCGAGATCCTTCGCGCTATGCGCTCAGGATGACGGAGTGCCACTTACAACTAGAAGTAGAAATGACGAGATCCCTCGCTACGTTCGGGATGACGGGCTTTAGTTCATCTCTGAAAGAGAAACAAATTAAATTAAATTGTAAGATCTCGCCAATTTTGGTTCATTGATTGGGTTAATTTTATCTTTTTTATTCTTGTCCAACCTTTCCATTTATTTGAAAGCGTGATGCCACAGCTTTTTCAAAAAATCTTTCCAGAATAGATAAGAAATGCCCTTTTGTTTTCTGTTGATTGGATCTTGAGACACAACAACGAATTCCTTAAATTTACCCTCTTCCATGAGAACCATTAAGTTTTTAGCATCTCTTTCGCTGACCTTACGTTTCGCTTTAACTTCAATGGCCAATTGATCACCAAGGATAAAATCAACTTCATGATGATTGACAGATCGCCAAAAACAGAGCGCGTGGTCAGATTTTGAGTAGTTTTTCCAGGCGAGGAGTTCCATAAATATGAAATGTTCAAAACACCTTCCAAAGATATCCGTATTTAATGGCACCTCATTTATATTCAAAATACGATTTCTCACGCCAATATCGAATAAATAGAATTTAGCTGTTTGAATGGCTTTTCGTTTCTTTCCTTCTGTCCAGGGTTCAAGTAAATATCCAATCAGCGTGTCCTGTAAAACTTCAAAGTAATTTTTTACTGTCGAGGGTGAAAGTTGTGCATCATTGGCAGCGCCGCTGAAATTAATAAGCTCTCCAGAACATAAAGCGGCCGTTTTGAGAAATCTTGAAAAATGTGGCAAACTTCTGGCTGTCTGTTCCGCAAGAATTTCTTCCTTAATATAGGTTTCAATATAACTGTTTAAAAATTCTCGTTTATCTATGGCTTCTTGAATGATGGGAAGTCCACCCCAGAGTAGATATGAACTTAAAGAAAACTTTTCTATTTCATGTGTTACGAGTGGATAGAGATGCTCAAGACGTGCTCGACCAGCTAATAAATTCGCTTTGCCTCGCTTCAATTTTCTTGCACTGCTGCCAGTTAATAAAAAGTGATATTTTTTTTCTTCAATAAGGCGATGGGCCTCATCCAAAAGAATGGGAAGTTTTTGAACTTCGTCGATAACAATGTGTTTTTTGTTGGATTGCGCAATCATGCCCTCTAGTAGAGCAGGATTTTCAGAAAGTCTCAAAAAAAGTTCGGATTTCAAAAGATCAATAAGAAATGCCTTATCGCTTAATGTTTCTCGAATTAGAAAGCTCTTACCCGTGCCTCTCGCACCAAAAAAGAAGCAGCTTGCTTGAGATAGGGCTTTTTGAATGTTAAGAATCCTTTTAAACTTTACAGGCATGCTATAATCATACACCAACATGTTGTTTATTGCAAATAAACAACATGTTGGTGTTGGGTGTCTAGCTTAAGTTTTTTATTTTTGTGCCGATAAGTCATGTAAATGAAAAAGCAAAAAACAAAGGCTTTCCAAAGACAGGTAGCGAAAGACTATTTGGTGTTGGCACAAAAATATCGAAAAAATGGAAGATTCCGAAAGGCCGAAAACGCCCTTCGCGTGGCCTTAAATACAGATCCAAAATATGCAGAAGCGTATCATGAGTTGGGATTGGTATATCGAAAATTGGGGGCATGCAAAGAAGCCATTGATGCTTATCGCAAAGCGCTTCAATTAAAACCAAAATCTGCGACATCCGCCCTAAATCTTGGTATTTGCCATTTGTATTTAGAAAACGAGGATGCCGCCATTCAGTTTTTTAAGAAAGCCATTCAAAATAATTCTCGCTACGCATATGCTTATTTTAACTTGGGATCGCTCTATTTTGATCAAGGTAAAATAGAACTCGCCATTACAAATCTTAAAAAATCCATCGATTTGGATCCCGCCTATTTAGCGCCCTATGAAATTTGTGCGATGGCCTATTTAATTTTAGGTGATAAAAGTCAAGCAGATGCGTTATACAAGAAAGCAGACAAGTTTAAGAAAAAAGCGAGACTTCAATATGCCGTCGGCGAATAGCCAAAAAATAAATGCCATTCGACTTTCTCTTTTAACGGCGGTTGTCCTGGGGGCAACAAAGCTGGGGGGCGGAATGTATGTGCAGTCTGCTGCCCTTTTTGCTCTGGCAATCGATTCTTTTGGGGATGTGCTCTCCTCTAGTTTTAATTATTTCTTTTTATCAAAATCCCAAGAGCCTGCAGACGAAGACCATCATTACGGGCATGGCAAGTTTGAAAATTTTGCTTCTCTTATTCAAGGTCTCATTTTGGTGGGGTCTGCGCTTTATGTTATTTACCGGGGGGTACATAAACTCATTCATCAGGAGCCTGTTGTTCACGTGGGCGTTGGGGCGGCCATTGTTATTTTGAGTTTTGTTGTAAGTTTTATTGTGGGGCATCGCGTTAAGGCTGTCGGCCAAAAAGCAAAATCTCAACTGGTCCAAATAGAGGCTCAGCACCTTTTAATGGATAGTTATTTGTACCTGGTTGTTTTGGCTTCACTTGTCTTTTCAAACTTTGGTTTTTATTTTGTTGATCCCATCGGCAGCTTTATTGTCGCAGGATATATTCTGGTTGTCTCTCTTAAAATTATAAAAACCTCTTTTGATTTTTTGACAGATAAGGCGTTGGAAGAATCCGAAAACGAAAAAATTAAAACCATTATTCAAGACCACTATCCGACGATTTTAGGATTTGACCGACTGAAAACCCGCAGAGCCCCCCATGCCAGCTACATTAGTTTTCGGGTGTATTTATGTAAGAAAATTTCTTTAGGGCAAGCGCACGACGTCGTAGATCATATTGAAAAAGAAATCCAAAAAAAAATTTCCCATGCAGAAGTCATGATACACCCCGAGCCCACAAAGGAAGACTGTGCGTTACACGAGCACAAGCTTCACCCCAGACATTTTGAAATCTAATTGCCCTGAAAATTCCACACAGCTATACTCTGGCTCTATGAAATTTGGGAAATTTGGTGCAATGATTTTGGCAGCCGGGCTTGGAACCAGGATGAAATCCGACCTTCCAAAGGTTCTCCATCCAATCTGTGGTCAACCGATGCTCACCCATATTATAGATCAGCTTCTTTCATTGGGAGTTGATAAAATCGTTATTATCGTGAGCCATGGAAAAGAAAAAGTGATTCAGGCGATTAGCAGGGATGACAAGTTTGTATTTATAGATCAAAAAAAGCCATTGGGTACGGGCCATGCCGTGCGACAGACAGAAAAAATATTCAAAAACTTTAAGGGGCCGGTTTTGATTTTGTCCGGGGACGCGCCAGCCATTACCAAACACACACTTCAAGCTATTTTAAGAGCGCACCAAGCAACAAAAGCAGATTTAACCTGTGCAACGGCCGATCTCCCACTTTCAACGCCCTATGGCAGAATCATTCGTAAAAATAATAAAATTCAAGAAATCAAAGAAGCCCTTGATTGTTCAAAAAACGAACTTCAGATTCCAGAAATGAATTTAGGTTTATATTGTGCAAATCCACACACTCTTTTTTCTGCGCTTCAGAAAATAAAAAACAAGAATGCAAAAAAAGAATATTATTTGACGGATATTGTTCAGTTGATAAATTTTTCTCAAGCCTTTAAGTTAGAAGATGCTCGAGAAACATTGGGGATTAATAATAGAGTAGAATTGGCCAAGATGAATCAATATATGCAACATAAAATAAATGAAAAATGGATGCTCCGCGGTGTAACGCTTGTTGACCCCAATACAACGTATATCGATGCCAGCGTTAAAATTGGCAAAGATACGGTAATTGAACCCGGCTGCCATTTAAAAGGAAAAACATGGATTGGAAGCGGGGTTATGCTGAAAGCGGGAACCATCATTGAAGATAGTCGGGTGGAAACACAAGCCACCGTGGGGCCTTATGCCAGGCTTCGACCCAAAAGCCATGTGAAGAAAGGGGCTCGGGTTGGAAATTTTGTAGAGTTAAAAAATACAACCTTGGGAGAAAATTCCAAAGCCAATCACCTGACCTACTTGGGAGATGCTGTCATTGGGAAAAACGTAAATATTGGGTGTGGCGTCATTACTTGTAATTATGATGGCAATCTTACGTATCAGGGGAAAGCGAAGACTGTGATTGGAGACAATTGTTTTATTGGAAGCGATTGTCAGTTGATTGCGCCGCTTCGACTTCAAAAAGGAACTTTTGTCGCCTCCGGATCTTCTGTTACAAACGATGCCCCCAAAGATTCTTTGGTGATTGCAAGAGCCAAACAAATTACAAAAAAAGGCTATATGAAAAAAATGTGGGTAAGGGCAAAAAAAAGGAAAAAATAAATGTGTGGCATCGTTGGATACGTTGGAAATCGAGATCCCAAATTTATTCTATATGAGGGACTTAAAAAATTAGAATACCGCGGGTACGATTCTGCGGGGATTGCGCTTTTACAAGAAGGAGAAATTCGAATCAAGCGTTGTGAGGGAAAGCTTGATCAATTGAAAGCAGCGTTGGAAGACCCGCATTTTTATGGAACGCCCTTGGACGAAACCTATGTGGGTATTGGACACACCCGGTGGGCAACGCATGGCAGGCCGTCTGAAAAAAATGCGCACCCCCATCAAGCAGGAAGTATCGCCTTGGTGCATAATGGCATTATTGAAAACTATTCTGAGTTGCGCCAAGCTCTCGAAAAAAAAGGGCATGTTTTGCACTCAGATACAGACTCAGAAGTTGTTGCGGTGTGCATTTTTGATTTTATAAGCCAAGGACACAGTCTGGAACGTTCTGTGTTTTTGGCGGTCCAGGAACTTCTGGGCTCTTTTTCTTTGGGCGTTATTTCTCAAAAAGATCCGCAAACTTTAATTGCGGTTCGAAATGGAACGCCTTTAATTTTAGGCGTAGGTGTTCAAGAAAACTTTATTGCATCAGACGTCCCCGCACTTTTACCCTATACAAAAAACTTCATCTATTTAGAAGACGAAGAAATGGTTATTGTTCAAAAAAACCGATGCGTGGTTAAAAATTTCAAAGGCAAAGAAATTCAAAAGCAAATTAAAAAAATTAATTGGACCCCAGAAATGATTGATAAGGGGGGATACCAACATTACATGCTTAAAGAAATTCATGAACAGCCCCAAGCTATTATTCAGACCATTCAAGACCGCGTTTCTAAAGATCGCGACACGCTTTATTTAAAAGATCTTACACTTTCAGAAAACGATTTACGAAAAATCCGAAAAATATTCTTAGTGGCCTGTGGGACGGCCTATTATGCTTCGATGGAAGGAAAATATCTTCTTGAAAAGATGACAAAAATCCCCTGCGAAGTGGACGTGGCCTCTGAATTTCGGTACCGAGATCCTCTCATCGGAAAAGAAGATCTTCTCATTGTCACTTCGCAATCTGGAGAAACGGCAGATACGCTCGCAGCTTTAAGAGAGGCAAAGAAAAGGGGGGCTCGCACACTTGCCATTTGTAATGTGAAAGAAAGCTCCATTGACCGAGAAGCGGATTCTACCATTTATACCTATGCGGGGCCTGAAATTGGGGTCGCCTCCACCAAGGCGTTTACAGCACAGCTTACGGTATTTAATCTTTTAGCCATTCATATTGGGCTTGTTTTGGGGCGGCTTCCCAAAGAAAAAGCAAAAGTATATATTCAAGACTTGGTTCGACTTCCCATTACGGTGGAAGAAGTTTTAAAACAAGAAAAAGAAATTCAAAAAATCGCCCAAAAATTTTATCGCAAAAAAACATTTTTATATTTGGGGAGGGGCACAAGCTACCCCATTGCTTTAGAAGGCGCGCTCAAATTGAAAGAAATTTCTTATATGAATGCAGAAGGCTATGCTGCAGGCGAAATGAAGCATGGGCCGATTGCGCTTGTAGACGAAGACACGCCGGTTATTATTTTAGCGCCAAAAGATGAACATTATGACAAAGTCATTAGCAATCTTGAAGAAATTAAAGCCCGAGAAGGCATTGTGATTGCAATTGGATGTGAAGGCGATACGAAGCTTTCAAAACTTTCCGATTATTTTATTTCTGTTCCCCAAAGAAGCGAAAATGTAATGCCCATTCTTTTAACGATTCCCGTACAACTCATTGCCTACACTATTGCCCTTAAAAAAGGAACCGACATTGATCAACCCAGAAACCTTGCAAAAAGTGTAACTGTAGAATGAGTGGTTTAAATCCCCAGCAAGAAATCGCTGTCAATCAGCTCGATGGGCCGCTTTTAATTATTGCGGGCGCGGGGTCTGGAAAAACGCGGGTTCTAACACATCGCATTGCAAATTTAATTTCTCAAAAAAAAGCAAAACCCCATGAAATTTTGGCTGTGACCTTTACCAATAAGGCAGCCAAAGAAATGAGAACTCGGGTTTGGCATTTATTGGGATCTGATGCAGCTCAAAATCTATGGGTGAATACGTTTCATGCAACGTGTGTAAAAATTTTAAGAAAAGAAATCCCGGTTTTAGGGAGCTATACTGAAAATTTTGTGATTTATGATGATCAAGATCAAGTGAGCTTTATTAAGCAATGTTTTAGAAAATTAAACATAGATCCCGATCGCTTAAGTCCCAAAGCCATTCAAGGCAAAATTAACCGCGCCAAAAATAAAGGCGTGCTGCCAAGAGGATTGTACGACCAAGCGCTTTCTTCTTTTGATGAAAAATCCGCAGAAATTTATGAAATTTACCAGCAAGAAATGCAAAAAGCCAATGCGTTGGATTTTGGGGATCTTTTAATGCTGACGGTTCATATTTTTAAAAACCATGAAACTGTTTTAAAAAAATATCAAGATCAATTTAAGTACTGCCTGGTAGATGAATATCAAGACACCAACCATGTGCAGTATTTACTTATGAAATATCTGGCGGGGGCGCATGAAAATATTTGTGTGGTGGGAGATGAAGACCAGTCGATTTATAGTTGGCGAGGGGCAGACATCTCCAATATTCTTTCATTTGAAAATGATTTCCCAAAAGCAAAAGTCATTAAACTGGAACAAAATTACAGATCTACGCAAAATATTATTGAAGCTTCGTCACATATTATTTCAAATAATAGATCCAGAAAGCCTAAAAAGCTTTGGACACAAAATCCAAAGGGAACGTTGATTGGAAGCGTTACGCTTGAAGACGAATACCACGAAGCTCGGTTTGTGGTGGGGGAAATTTTAAGATGCGTGGAAGCGGGGGCATCTTTAAAAGATTTCGCCATTTTTTATAGAACCAATGCGCAGTCTCGAGTCTTTGAAGAGATTTTAAGGCAAAATAATGTATTGTATCAAATTTATGGGGGGACACGATTTTACAATCGCTCTGAAGTTAAAGATGTTTTGGGATATTTTAGGCTTATTTCAAATCCTAAAGACGACGTCAGTTTTTTACGAGTGATTAATACCCCCGCCAGAGGCATTGGAAAGTCTACCATCCAAAAAATTTCCTATCTTTCCAAAGAAAAAAACCTTTCTTTATATGAAACAACCCAAAAAATCCAAAACGGAGATTTATTTAATTCGGGAACGCTAAAAAAACTAAGGTCATTTGTAGACTTAATGGAAAAGATTCAAAAGGAAAAGGGATCTTTATCGTCTCTTTACCATGCCATTTTAGATGAAACCCGGTATGTAGAATCTTTAAAAGAAGATGGGTCTCAAGAAGCGCTAAATCGCATTGAAAACTTAGAAGAATTGAATGCTGCGATTGGCGAGTTTCAAAAAAGAAATCCAAAGGGTACGCTCGAACAATACTTAGAGGAAATTTCTTTAATTTCAGACATGGATAGTTTGGATGAATCTGATGAGTTTGTAAAGCTGATGACTTTACATTCCGCCAAAGGTTTGGAATTTCCGAGCGTTTTTATGGTGGGGGTGGAAGAGGGGCTTTTTCCGCACAGTCAAAAAGACTGGAATCCCGATGAAATGGAAGAGGAAAGAAGGTTGTGTTATGTGGGCATGACGCGGGCCAAAGAACATTTGTATTTAACCCATGCAAGGCTTCGAAGATTGTATGGCGCGCCCCAATATAATTTGCCCTCCAGGTTTTTAGACGAAATCCCAAGGGAATATCTGCAGGAACTGGATTTAAGAAGAAAGGTAAAGCCGCAGTCATCCCGAGCCCGAAGGGCGAGGGATCTCCCCGAAGAGACATCCCCAAATTTCGACGATGATTTTAATCAAGACCCGCAAGATGCGAGGTATAAAACGGGCGTTCGCGTCAGACACCCTTCGTTTGGAAGCGGCGTGATTTGTCGCGTGGAGGGGCAGGAAGCCTCTACCAAAGTTACAATTAAATTCCAAAACGGCGCCGTTAAAAAATTCCTTGCAAGTCTCACGGCGTTAGAGCGGGTGTAGCGGGACTTCGCGATTCATTAGAATTTTCCTTGAAATCCAAATGTCATTCCGTGGCTGTCTTTTTCAGTCCCCTTCCCATCAATGAGAATGTAATCTATGGAGAGCTTATTGTACTCTTTGGGATCGAGAAAGTATTGTACGCCTATCGTGTAAACTTCGATTTCACTGTTATCTTCTAGATCTTTGTTCCATTCTTCATAGCGTGCTGCCAAGCTGAGATTTTCAAGCATTTCAATATCCAAATCACTTAAGTCGTAAGCCCCCAACACATACCACCCCTGACCTTCTATATTTGCATCTTTCCCTTCAAGGTATTCACCCCGAATATGAAGCGGGCCTTGCTCAAACTTTATGCCCACAATATTTCGTCTTTGTGCATCAGCATCGACACCCTTAGATCCATCGTAGGTAGCAGCATAGAAGCCCAGTTGATCAATGGGTTGAAAAATGAGCATGCCCGCAAGGTCTTGTTGATCGTTGGTATCTTTGTTTTTACCTTCACCATTAAAGATGGCTACAATATAGGAGAGTTTTGCGGGATCGAATTTTCCCTCCACCTTTGCACCTCGATCTCGCTGATTGCCATATGCTCTGACAGAATCAGCTCTTTCCATAACTTCTAATTTGGAAGCCGAGGTTTGTGAGCCTTCTAGACTCAGCGGGCGCTTGAATTGCCCCATGCTAAATTTATGCCCGAGTAATTTTAGGGTTAAAATAAGATCTTGAAGTTGTTGTGTATCCTTGGCAAGGTCAAACATAATTTTAAAAGATGCTTCATCTGTAAGATCTCCATTCAAGCTGAGTTCGGCTCTTCTGATTTTAAATTGATCGATTTGCTCATCTGAAGCAATATACCATGCTTGAAAAAAACCCCCGAGTTTTAACTGTTCCAAGAGTGCGCCTAGCTGTACATTTTGGGGATCGCCCGAAAGATCAAATGAAGTATTCGAGAGGTGATCATTTTTTTCGATTCGTTGGTTCAAGAAATCCTTCAGTGGAACACTTTTTTGTCCAATGGCTGAAAACGGAACAAGCATTAAAATCGTGAAAAGAAAAGTGGTTTTTTTCATCACAGCCCCTCCAGGGTGTTTAAGTAGCATATTATAGTATGCTTGTTTATGATCAAGGGCATATTTTGAGTGTTTTGCTTCTAGAGGGGGGGCCAGTCTTTTCTTTAAAGAAGTTTCGTGGTAAACACAAATTCCCTTTTAAGTAGGATTCACATATGAAAAGAGCAACTTTTTTAAAATTAACTCTCATCATCTTATTCTCTTTTGTTTGCTCTACGGGGTCTACAGCCCCCTATCGGGAGTTCTCCTACGAAGAACTTCTGGAAAAAAACTCTATTAAAATTGAATCAACGTTAAATAGTTTCTCTTTTGAAGACAAGGTTCGAGAAGCTTTTCGAAAAGGTTGGCAAGAAAATTCCCCTTTTCAAAGCACACAACCTTCTCTGCATGGGACAGAGTGGCACTTCATCAGCTCAAAACATCCCGCAGCTTTTGTAACCGATATACTGAGTAGTGGAAGCTCTGATTTATACATTTTTATCCAATTACACGAGAGCTCATTTGCCACTAATGAGCAACTGAAAAACTTTTTTAAAAAAATATTTTTATATATTTTATTGAAAGACCAGGTCTTACAAATTGAAAAGTTAATTCATCTAAAAATAAATCCTGCAATTCAATACGAATCACCCCTTATACAACACATCCAATCGTGGCTTTCATGGGCTGGGAAATTAGATGGCTTCAAAAGTAAAGAAAATGAAAATATATTCTACTACCTTATCAATGCAAATCTCGAGCGATTAGAGGAAGGAGCCCGTCTTTGGAGGGAAATTTCTAGCTATTTTGAAAAGGGAATTCCTGGATTATTACCTCTTCCTGCGTTAATCAACCAACTGAAAGAAACACATCTTGGACGATGCCCCATCGCGATCCTTGATCCAGATGGCATTGATATTTCTGATCCCCTGTTTTCCAAAGAAGGTCTTGGAACAAAACAAAATCTATTTGAAAACCCTGATTTTTCTGAAGGAAGCAATGAGTGCACTATATGCCGACTGAAAGATTCAAAGGGATATGACTTTTCAGATGACGATGGCGATGTTGTTCCATCGGATACCCAGACCATGAATCATGGAACACTGATTACCCAAGTAATGCTCCTGGGGCATAGTTTCAAACAATACCGAAAGCATATCCGCATTATCCCCGTTCGTACATCTGAAAAAGGGTTTGATAAAGATTTCAAGGCTCTCTCCTATGCTATTGCCCATGGGGCTCGTGTTATCTCGATCAGTTATTCATGGACAAAAGAAGGAATTGCTGCTTTGGTCAAAACTTCAGAAGCAGGTGTCCGTCAATTTAGAACCTATATTGCACAACATCCCGATGTCATTTTTGTGCTCTCCGCGGGAAACGATTCCAAGGATTTAAATACAGAAACTGTTTATCCGCAGAGTTTAGCAGAAGAGTTTGAAAATGTTATTGTCGTTGCAGCCACAACCATCGATAAAAGCAATCTTTCTGATTATTCTAATCGGGGGAATAAAACGGTTTTTATTGCTGCTCCTGGAACCTTCTCAGAAGGACAAATCAGACGAAAAGCATGGTATGAAAAAGTGGACGATTTTTTATCCGGCGTTGATTCTGTAGAAACAGAAATGAGGAAAAAATATCCTGGCTTTGAATATATTCCTTCCGATTCTCATAGAGGAACTAGTTTTTCTTCTCCATATGTTGCCATGACTATTGCTGTTATGAGAGGAATAAATCCACGCCGTACCCCCAAAGAGATAAAAAACATTCTCATGACCACGTCATCCAAAGTTCCTCATTGGTCTTCTTGGATCAAAACAAGTGGGGAAATCAATCCTCAGGCTGCCATTCAAGAAGTTCGGCAAAGAAAATTCGATGATTTAATGCGCTCCTTTGATAATTACGAACAAAATTAATTATAATATACCGAAGGATCATTTTATGGGGGCGGGGCATTAAAAAAGATTTAAGCTGCTTTTTTTAAGCGCTTTACTCCTTCTGAAATAAGAAGCCTCATAAGCACCTGATAAGGAATACCCCTTTCATGTGATAGTTCCTTCAATTCCTTTAAGAGTTCCTCTTCCAATGCAATACTTGTGGGTTTTCGTTGAGCTCCCTTAAGACGTCGCATTCCAGCGATTATCTCTTTTGGATCAAAATCAATTTTGTCATACATTTTTAAGCGCTTCGCGTATTTCTTCATACAATCTCCTTTCTTTTCTACTCGCTATGCGAGAACTAATGGGGCGTACTTTTCCTTCCCTGAGGGTAAACACAATAGATGTTAGTTGGCCAGATACAGCTGGACCTACAATGCAAAGCCGCTCTTCATCGACTTTTGGTGAAACTTGTCTTCCAATAGGAACCGCTAGATTAAGTGTAAATACAGATTCTACTTCTTCTTGGGTTATGCCATGTTTCTCAGCACTTTTTTTGGCGTTTCCCTTATCCCACTCGAAACGGAATGATTTACTTTGCAAATACCAATAGGCTAACCAGAGAATGAACCTAAACTGACCCATATATAACACTATAATACACTATACTAAAAACTTATCAAGTGGCTATTTGAAAAAATATGATTTGCTGACAAAATCGCATGTGATGGAAGTATTTTAGAAGGTCTTGGGCATGTATTTTTTGAACGTCAGAGCAGAACGCTTTTACAATTTGATATAAATCTCGTACTTCGATAAGAGCGTGCGAGAGATTCTATCACTTCAATTTCTTATAAATAAAATCAAAGCGTTGCCAGTAGGTGTAGGCGCCCATCATGGCAACAACGGTAATGCCAACGGCAGATAGCCAATAGTGTGAAATGGGAAGCCAAGTGTTTACGGCCGCAGCAAAGAGGGGGCTAAAAATGGCAGGGATTCCAATCCAAACAATTCTCTCTGGGCGTTGCATGAGGCCTACTTTTACATCCATTTTGAGCTGATAACCCCGGGCTTTGGAATAACTAATCATCATGGAAGCAATAAAGGCAGTAAAAACGACATAGAAAAAAAGTTGATTGGCATAAAAGTTTAAAAGGCCTAAATACATGAGCGCTTCTGAAATTCGATCCAAGTTGGCATCCAGGTAATCCCCGCTCATCGTTATTTTCCCTGTACGTCTGGCGACCCGGCCATCAAAAATATCCATCGTGCCACCCAAAAGCACACACCATCCCCCCACAACGACCCAGCCAAATGTAAAGGCAATGCAGGAAAAAGACGTAATGGCAAATCCGATGAAGCTTACGGTATTGGGGTGAAACTGATTTTTAACCAGATATTCTTCAATGGGGTTTGTCAACCAAAGCCAAAATTCTCTGGTTTTTCGATTCACCATGACAGATTCGCCCCGCTCCCCCAATTCCTTATCTCTCGTATGCAGGTCTTTTCGCATGAAGATAAAATAAAAATAGGCGCCCAGGCCAGCCATTGAAATGAGGAGATAAATTATAAATAAGAAACCAGTGCTAAAATCCATCGTTTTCAAGTATAGAGTATTTTTATTGAAGATTCCAACTTGTTTTTGTAGGTTAAGGACTCTATGAAACGTAAAGTCATTACAGCGCTTTTCTTTATTGGGTTTTGTATCCTCTTATATGTTTTTATTGAAAAGCCCTATTCCAATCGCCATTTTGTAACGATTCATGGCGAAACGCTGGCTGTGGATTTAGCAATAACTGATTATGTCCGGCAAAAAGGGCTGATGGGCCGGCAATTTTTAGGGAAAAATTCGGGAATGCTTTTTATTTTTCCGCAATCCGCCCATTTAACCTTTTGGATGAAAAATACGGTTTTACCGCTTTCCATTGCTTTTATTTCAGATCAAGGAAAAATTACCCAAATCGAAAAAATGCAGCCGGATTCTTATAAAGGAAAGCCCCCGGAATATACGTCGCAGTCAAAAGTTCGCTATGCGTTAGAAGTCAATCAGGGGTGGTTTGAAAAAAATGGGGTTCAAGTCGGCGATCACGTTTCATTTTCAAGGTCGATTCGTCGCGCGAACGTTCAATGAATGAATTTTAGCCTGCCCAATATCTTCCAATAGAATCCAATTTAAATTTTCCCCGTTTCGTTTTTTGTCATTTAAAATATTTTTAAGCGCATTGGGATTTGTTTTTTCTTCTTCAAAACCATATTCTTTTAAAAGCATTTTTACTTTCGTGGCTGTTTCAGGGGAACAGATTTTTTCTTTTAAAGAAAGGGCTGTGGCAATGTACATCCCCTGGGCGATCGCGCTGCCATGTGTTATCGAGGCGTATTGATCCAATGTTTCGAGCGCATGACCATATGTATGTCCAAAATTTAAAAGTTGGCGCACACTATGGTCTCTTTCATCTTTTTCAATAAATTGTTTTTTGGTTTTTAGCGCATAGAACACGATTTTTTTTAAGATGTCCGGTGTCCGGGCCAAAACGCTACGTTTATTCTTTTGAAGAAGGCCATATAAATTAGAGGCGCTGTCAATGAAGGCGTATTTAATTACTTCCGCTAAACCAGATTGGTAGTGTTCTTGGGGAAGGGTTTTTAAAAAAGAAGTATCAATGAAAACAGCCCTTGGGTGATAAAAACTCCCAATTAGGTTTTTACCGTCTGCTAAATTAACCCCGCATTTCCCGCCGATAGAACTATCTGTTTGAGAAATTAAGGTTGTAGGAAGCGCAATGTAATTTAAGCCCCGCATATAAATAGACGCTAAAAATGCTGCCATATCGCCAACAACGCCCCCGCCTACGCCAATGAGGGTTGTATAGCGATCGACACCCAGCGAGAGGAGTTTTTTACACAGGGGCTCTATGTGTGAAAAAGCCTTATTTTTTTCTGTGTCTTCCCAGGCAATGTGTTTAATGTTCCAGCTTGAGTCAAATTGACCTCGAATTCTGGGCCCATAAAACTTTTCTAAGTTTTTAGACATAAAAAAAAGAGCCCTTTTATTTGGAATATATTTTTCTAAATGGGGTTTTAGGTTTCGAAGAATTTTTTGATCATCAATCCATACAGGATACGTATGGTTTTGGGCTTTAATTTTTAAAATTTTCATTTGAGTTTTAAGCTTAAATAATTTTTGTAATTTTTTTGTATTTCTTTGAGAGAATCTCCGCCAAACTTTTCTAAAAAGGCCCTTGTAATTTCAATGGCAGCCATGTTTTTTGCTACAATCGAGGCTGCGGGAACCGCACAACTATCGGTTCGCTGTGAAAATGATTTTGCTTTTTCATGTGAATAAATATCTACGGTTTTCAATTTTTTTCTAGGAACGGTTGGGAGGGGCTTCATGGCACAGGTTAAAATAATTTCTTCGCCTGTAGAAATA
>MGRI01000102.1:2120-2973 GCA_001798105.1 Deltaproteobacteria bacterium RIFCSPHIGHO2_02_FULL_40_11 | reverse complement strand
TGCCGCCATGGTGATTTGTTTTTCTGAAAAAGCCAAATTTTTGTTTATTTTTCCCATTGTAAAAAATTTCATCATGGCATTCGGAGCCGGTCAGGGAAGCTGCTAAAAATCCCGTTCCAATTTCTACGCCTTTAATGGCCGGAATCGACATTAAGGCTTGAGAGAGCCTGCCGTCTAAGCGCAAGTCCCACTGGCTGTAACTGCCTAAGCCCAAAGGGACGCCTTTGACACGAACCTGAAAGCAGCCGCCTACCGTTTCTCTTTGTTTTTGGTGTTTTTTAATTTCAGAAATAAACTTTTTTTCAAGAGTTGGATGTGGCACCAACATCGAAGAGTCTTCAATTTTGTTTTTATATTTCCAAAGGTCTTTGAGTGGGGGCGTTTTTATTTTTCCAATTTGCGTGACTGTGCTTAAAAAAGAAATTCCAAACGTCTCTAAAAAATTTTGGCAAAGTGCACCGACTGCAGTTCGAATGGCTGTTTCTCTGGCACTGGCGCGTTCTAATGTATTTCGAATATCAGAATGTTGGTATTTGAGCGTTCCGGCAAGGTCTGCGTGTCCGGGGCGCGGGGCGCTTAATTTTCGTTTGGGAAGTTTCAGAAAATTTTCATGGTCTTTATTTGTAATTTGAAAGGTAATGGGGGCGCCAATGGTTTTTTGGTTTTGGATGCCCGATAAGATTCGAACTTCATCTTTTTCAATTTTCATACGATTACTTCTGCCATAGCCTTGTTGACGCAAACGAAGCTCAGCGTTTATTTTTTGAATTTCAATAGGACATCCACTGGGCAAGCCCTCTACAATTGTTGTAAGTGCAGGCCCGTGTGATTCTCCAGAAGTTAAAAAACGAAA
>MGRI01000102.1:0-2109 GCA_001798105.1 Deltaproteobacteria bacterium RIFCSPHIGHO2_02_FULL_40_11 | reverse complement strand
AATATGATGGCGTTCATAGTCATCCCCAGCGCTAAATTCATACATTGAACTACACTGTTGAGCTGTGTCAGAGCAGCTCCCGCCATGAACGATATAAAAAACCTTTCTGTGAAGAGGGATATTTCCATGTCTGCTACGCATTTGTGCACGAGGCATCCATCCTTCTTTATCACTCGTCCACTCCCACACATTTCCATGAACATCAAAGAGTCCAAGGGGGTTGGGACGTTTTAAACCCACGGCCTGCGTTTTTAAATTTGAATTTTTAGAAAACCATCCATGTAGCTCCAAATCGAAATCTGCCCCATCTTTTTCTGCATATTTCCACTCTTCATCTGTCGGCAAACGATACACTTTTCCCCGAACATGGTCTGGAATAATTTTATAAATTAAAGGATCATCTGTTTTAGAAAGTTCATTCAGGCGTCCAATAAATTTCTGAACTTCCTCCCAACTGACTTGTTCTACGGGATGATTGGGTTGCATTGGGATGAATTGCCCACCGATCTTCATATCTCTAGAATCAAATCCATCAACAAAACGAGAAGGATTGTTCTTCATTATCATTGCCCACTGCCACTGCGTTACTAAAAAAGCCCCCATTTCAAACGTTCTAGAGGGAATCGGTACGAATTGCATATGTTGAATGGGAAGTTCGGTTACCTTTTCAACTGAATTTCTTTGTATACGGTTAACCTGCCGTTGAGAAAGTTTTTCTTTAATCCATGTTAAAAGGATTTCACGATCTAAGGCGTCGGATTGAATTAAATGTTCTAATCCTCCACGCTGTACCAAAAGAGAATAATTTGCCTCGGCTTCTTTTTCAGAAATGGGATTAACCACTTCGCCGCGTTCTAATCCCTCAGAGAGTCGCACCAAATGCGCATCTCCAATTAAAGTTTCATCGAGAAGACGGGAAAGGTATGTGATGAGAGAGGAGGTTTGGTCACTGTCATTCTGAGCACGAAGTGCGAAGAATCCCGAGGGAGGATATTCCGCCAGCAGCATCTCACATAAATCGACAGCATGAACATTCAACGCTAATCCAAAAACAAAAATAAGTAATTTTATTTTCATTGTGCATCCACCCTCACAAGACGAAAGCCACCATAATTACTACGGGAATACGTAACATCGTTTATTCGCATTCCCGTAAGTATAGTCTTTGCATCGTGGTTCCAATCACCTCCACAAAGATCCCGGTAAGAACCACGCAATGGGCCCCCAAGCCATTCCCATACATTTCCATGCATATCATTGAACCCAAAAACATTTTGTAATTTTAATCCAACAGCATGTGTTGTTCCGTTGGCATTATCTTTAAACCAAGCAATTTTTGAAAGTTCTCTTCTATCTTTACTGCTAAATAAATCTCCTAAATTTCTCCTTTCTTGTCCGGAAACTTTCCCCCACTCTTTACTGTTTGGAAGCCTGTAGATTTTTCCTTTAGGATGATCTGGGATCACTGCATAAATTAAAGAATCATCTAACCTTGAAAGTTCATTAAGTTTCGGCAAAAAACGTTCTTGAATATCATCCCAACTCACCTGTTCTACAGGATGATTCGGCTGCATCCGAATAAATTTTCCATTGATTTCAACGCCAATCGACTCCGAGCCATTACTAAAATGTGACGGATTTTCTCCCATGATCATTGCCCACTGCCATTGAGTAACTTGATACCGCCCCATGGAAAAAGGTTCTTTAAATATTATTTTTTTATTACGTTTTTTTCCTTTACTTAAAACTTCTCCCGCTGGAATTTCTACAAATTCCATGAGCTGAATTGAAATTTCTGTATCTTCGCGAATAACTTCTCTTTGCTGACGGACAATCCTTCTTTCAGAAATTTTTTCTCTAACCCAGCTTAAAAGTGTTTCATGATCCAAAATTTCAGATTGAATCATGGATTCTAACCCCGGTCTCTGAACCGCAAGCCTAAAATCAGCCGTGGCTTCTTCTTCCAAAATGGGATTGATCACTTCTCCTCGCTCTAATCCCTCAGAGAAGCGCACCAAATGTTCATCTCCAATTAAAGTTTCATCGAGAAGGCGGGAAAGATAGGTGATGAGAGAGGACGTAGGAGATCCTTCGCTTCGCTCAGGATGA
>MGRI01000101.1:14035-20825 GCA_001798105.1 Deltaproteobacteria bacterium RIFCSPHIGHO2_02_FULL_40_11 | reverse complement strand
ATTTCCCCACTATCTTCTCTCAGCTCGGGTTCAATATACGAAAGTCCTAATTTTTCAAACAACGCAGCTTCAGATGAACAGCTCAAGCTTTGTTTTCCTTTAAAAAGGCCGTATTCATTCAGCTTTAAGCCTTTTGTTTTTGCAATGCCGCGTAAGTGCGTGTTATGCGCCTTACTTCCTGTAAAATAATGCAGCGCAAATGGAAATTCTTTGGAGTTGACCACCCGTAAATCTACATTGATGCCCGCATTTAAAATCAGAGAAGATTTTGTTTCTCCTTTTGCAAGTACGCGGTGAACTTCTGGATAGCTTGTAAAAAAATCCATCACAGGTTTTGATTTTTGGGCGGCCACCAAAAGGTCAATGTCTTTGACGGTATCTTTAAATCTGCGAAGCGAGCCTCCAATTTCAATTTTTTGAACCGCCTTAGATTTTTCAAGATACGCTTTTAGTTTTTGAGCTTCTTTAAGAGCTGTGGGGTATAAAAAACGACCTTGTCTTTTTTTAGCGCCTTCAATGGCTTGTAAAATATTTTCTTGTGTTTTCTTTTGAAACCCCTCTAATTTTAAAAGCCGATCTTCTTTGCAAGCTTTTTCAAGCTCTGTGAGTGATTTTATTTTTAGTTTTTTATAAAGGGCCTTTACTTTTTTGGGGCCCAAGCCTTGAAGTTTTAAAATTTCAAATAGCGTTTGCGGAAAAGCTTTTCTAAGGCGTGTGTGTTCTTTCGACTTTCCCGTTTCAAACAGTTCTGTAATGGTTTTCGAAAGATGCTCTCCAATGCCTTTGATCGTGGTTAATTTTTTTTCTTGAACAAGAGACTTTAAATCTTGAACGCCTTCTAAAACTCTAGCCCCGTTTTGGAATGCTCGAATTTTAAAGGGATTTTCATCTTTGAGCTCCATCAGGACTGCCATTTCTTCTAAAACTGAAATAATGTCATCAATGCTCATTGTACAAACCTTCGGCCGGCATCCAAAAGAAGCGTATGGCCTGTCAAGTGAGTTCCAGGGGCCGCTACATATAAGGCCGCCTCACATAAGGCTTGTGGAGATACGGTAATGTCTTTTCGAAAGCGTTTCAGGTCTTCCTTAAACCCAATCGGGCCGGGGGCAATGCAATTGACCTGAATATGGGGCATCAGCACCTTGGCCAGGGTTTCGGAAAACGTTTCAAGCCCCGATTTTGAGATCCAATAGGGCAGATAATTGCCACGTGTTTTGGGGCCCGAGGCGTCGGTGATAAAAATAATTTTCCCATTTTTCATGCGCCGGGTGACGGCTTGGGTTAAAAAAAATGCCGACTTTAAATTGGTATTTAAGATAAAATCCCAGTCTTTCTGTGTAACATTCGAAAACTTTGTTTCATAAAAAACAGAAGCATTGTGAATCAAAATATCTATTTTCTTAAATTTTTGGGTAACACGTCTGACAAGCCCGGGGATGCCTTTTGGATTCGATAAATCATATTGAAAAAGTTCAATCTTTGTTTTTTTTTCAAGCAGTTGCTTTAAAGCGTGAGCTTCTTTGTGGGCGGTATTGTAATGTGCAGCAATTGTTGCGCCTTCTTGGGCAAAGGCAATCGCAAGTTCTTTGCCAAGCCTTTGGGCTGCGCCTGTAATGAATACAACTTTACCTTTAAACTGGGACATTTCAAATTAGTTTACTTTTTTTGTTAAATGATTCAAGGTATTTATGGCTGGCATGTAGTTGGCATTGTAAGCCAAAGCTTTGTACAGGTACTTTAAAGCCCTTCCGTAAAATCCTTTTTGAATCCAAATTCGGGAAAGATTGTAAAACGCATAGTGATACGTATTATAGGTTTTACACCGAATGGCTTTTTTTAAATAAAAAACAGCCTCTTCGAATTTCCCTTTTTCAATCAGGTAGGCGCCAATATCGTTCCATGCATTTCCAAATTCGGGGTCAAGTTGAATGGCTTTGTGGCATTCAGAAATGGCTTCGTCATACCACCCTAAAAAAGAATAGGCCCACCCCAAAAACGTATGGGCTTCTGGGGAAGGTTGTTTGTCTAAGGATTTCTTGTAGTAATCAATCGCCAGGTGAACATCACCCTTGAGCTGGTGTTCAAAGCCAAGTTTAAAGTACTGATCGACCTTCAGCTTTGCTTCAATGGTAGACATTAAAAGATCTAGCTTTAGAATAGCAAAGTTCAGCTTAAAAAATCAAGTTTTTATCCTTGTTTTGGCAGGGCTACAGGGGCAGACAGTCGGCCACTCACACGCAAATTGTAGTAACCATCTTTTCCGAGCGCAGAAGCAATAAAGGGGAGGAAAGCTTTAAATTCTTCTTTTATTTTTTCGGAAAGTTTGAGTTTTACATCTAAACTTAAACGACTTTGATCCATGGCACGTATATTTAGAAGAATATTTCCAGACACATTCATATGAATGTCATCTTTGGGGCTTCCCAATTCGCATTTTGAAATTTCAAATCTTCCAGATTTGAGCTTTCCTTGGAGGACGGCGTTCGACATTTGAATGTCTGGAATGGTCATATTTAACACCGTCATTTGACCCAATGCAAACTTTTCAATTTTAAGTTGGGTTTCACCTTGAAGGGTATTGCTTTGACGAAAGTCTCCAGAAAAATCAATTTTCCCAGTCGCTGTTCCCATTAAATTAATGGGAAGTTGCTCTTTAAAATTGCGCTGCAGGTTCACATCATTGAGGTTCAGGTGAATGCTTTGTTGTCCCTGTCCGCCATATCGAAGTGCACCTGAAATATCACCACTTAAGAGCTGTGCTTGAAAGGAAATTTTGGGTTTTAGGATCGCCAGCGACAAAAGCGAGGGCGAAACCGAAATTTCTGGAATGCGTAGCGGTGCAAGCTGAGACGTTTGATGGGCAATATTGAGATCTTCCATCGTCATGCCAAAGGTTAAGGTGGGTTTAAGATTGCTTGCGTCCAAAATAATGCCACTTTGGGTTTGAATTTGCCCAAAAATCATGTCTTTGAGCTTGTTATAAGGAAAGTTTAAGTATGTAAAAAAGGTAAAGATAAAGATTCCAAAAACGAGGTAGGCACCATAACGTATTATTTTTTTAAGTTTCATCTGCGTTACTCTTTCGGTTTGTATGCAATTACTTTAAAACTTACGTTTAAAAACTGTGGGTTATCAAACCTGGGTTTTACATGTGCTTCTTTCAGCGTTAAATTGACGGGTGCACTTTCAATTCGGTAAAAATAATCTACCAATTGTTTTAACGTCACCCGCACCAATTGTACGGTGGCTTCTGTTTCAACAAAAAACTCACCTGGAGGCAGTTGTCTGGGGCTAATGGATTCAATCGATTCTCTGCTAATTTGAGAAGACTGGGCATATTTTTCCAATGTGGTCAGCAGAGAAAAATCTGCGCCTTGTTGGCGAAAACGTTTTTCCAGGGCATCTAAAATTTTTGTTTGTTCTGAAAAACTTTCTTGATATTTGGTGAGCTCTCGTAAATTTCTACTTTTGGTTTCAATTTCTTCTTTGAGGGCATTGACTTTGCTGTTTCCTAAGTAGAGAAAAAAGAGAAGTGTCAAAATAACGCCGCCCACGGCACCGATATTTACCATGTTTTTTTGATCCCCGGGCAAAGCCTGGTACCAAATAACAATGGGCTCTAGGAGCTTAGTTTCTCTCAATTTTTCAGCAGAAAACTGCTCTTTTATTTTATCTAAAAAGGACATTTATTTTGGTCCTTTCACATCAAATGAAATGGTAAAATTCTTATTTTTCCCATCCGCTGCGGTTGAAATTTCGCCCTTTACCACGCTGTCAAACGCAGTATGATTTTTAAAACTTTTTTCAATGTTTTCAATGGCGTTAAACGAATCCGAGAGGGCTTTGAGTCTTACTTTTCGATCTGTAATGGAAAGTTCTCGGACATCAAATAAAACTTCTTTGGGAACCATGCCTGAAATTTCCTTTAAAATTTCAAGTGTGGTGAGACCTTCTTGTTTACTGCCTCCCAACGCCTGAAGTTTTTCTTTTTGTTCTTTGGCTTGTTTATTTAAAAAAGCGCGCATACGAATGGGGCTTTGTAAAAGGGACGGATCGACTTTAATGGGGAATTTCTTAAGAACCACTTCCATCTGTTCCGAAGCTTTTTGAAGCGTTGATTTTAAAATAAAATAATTCCCAAAAATATTCATAAGCAAAATTAAAATAATGACGCTCGCTGCCCCTAAAAGATAACGCACTTCCTTGCCCAGTGCGCCGCCTTTGTATTTTGAAAAATCTTCTTTTCGAAAATTAAATTGTGCGCCATAGCTTCGTCCCACAATCCCCAAGGCTAAGGCCAGGGCTACAGAACTGCCTGCATTGTTTTCTTCATTGTTGGGAATATTACAAGCATCGTGTCCTTCCAGACATTTTAAGATTTCAACTTCTATATTTGTTTCTTGCGCAATATAGGCAGGTAAATTTCTTAAGAGCGACGTTTTACCCGTTAGAAAAATCTTTTGGACTGCGGGTTTTCCTTTGGAGCGATGCGATTGAAAGGTTTGGGTCAGTTGGCTTACAATTTCATCCACCGTTTTTTGAATGCAGGTAGAAAATTTCTTTTGATCTTCCGTGGCATCGGTTTCGTCGGTTAACACAAAACCATTATCGGTTTTTGCGTTTTCAGCTTCTTCGTAAGAAAGTTTGTAATCCGTTTCAATATTTTTTGTAATATGCTGTCCCCCCAGTGGGAAAGAGCGAATGTTTAAGACTTGTCCTTCTTGTAAAATGCATACACTTGTTTTTTGGTGCCCCAGATTAATAATGGCCGAAACGGTACTGGCTTCGGGTAAAAGACTGGAGAGGTTGGCATAAACAATATGATCGGTTGAAACAATATCTGGATTCATGTCTTGTGTTTCAAATAAATTTAAATGTTCTTTCACGGCTGTTTTGGGCGCAATCAGCGTAAAGACATTCGATTTGTCTTTGGAGATTTCATAGATTTGGTAGTCAAAAATAATGGTGTCTAAAGAAAAGGGGATATGCTCTTCCAATTCAAAGGGAAGGGTTTGGCGGACCTTGGTTTTATCTCGAAAGGGCATTTCAACCGTCCGATTCGATACATTGAGGCTACTCAGGGCAGAAATCAGCTTAAAGGGAGGGTGAATTTGGTGGTCCAAAAAGAGCTTTTGAAGATGCTCCCGAATGACTTCTGGGGCATGGGGTGTCTCTGAAAAAGGAAGTTTTTCCTCAAAGAAATCAAGGACTTCCACGGACCGAAGCCCCGACTCAATTTCCACTGCCTTAATCGAAAAACTCCCAATGTCGAGTCCAATGATTCGCATGGTTTTTTTAGGTTAGTTCATGTTCCAGTATACGATATTTGGCATGCCGTTGGGTAGTTCTTTTGTTGTATCTACGATGACTTGGGTGGTTTGAGACGCCCCATGGACTTCGGCGGTGGATTCCACCAAAAAAATGCTGGTTTCGGTGGTAAGCGGTATTTCGGGTTTCTGGGTAAAATTGCAAAACGTCAAAAACTCTGGTGCCGTTTTAAACCCGCCCATTTTTTGTCTGTGTTCTAAGATTTTTCCCACCAATTCAGCTGTCATTTCATGGCTAATGCTTTTTAAAACGATGGCATCTGCAGAATTAATATTAATGCCTTGCGTGGGATAAACCGTAACGGCAGAGGCGAGGAGGTTAAAAAGTGTTTCGTCATCAAATCCTTCAATCAGGGCCAATTCACTTACAGTATCCAAGGGCGCGTTTTTGGGTTTATAGGGCGTTCGGAGTCTGCCGTAATAACTTTCTTCATCGCCGCCAATCGAACGTTCTCGGTCTTCATCAATCCAATCTTGAATGTTTAAAATATATTCGCGAAAACGCGTGTCTCTGTATTGATCCGAAAAAGCTTCGTCCGATTGAAGCTTATCTTCAAAAATACGAAGCAATTGGGTTTGAATGGCCTCTTTGATCTTTGGGTTTTTATTGGCGAGCTCATTTAAATTAATTTTTGAGCTTTCATCGGAAATGGTTACACTGATATTGCCATCAATTTTTGAAACTTTTGTCAATTCTTGAATGGCTTTTTCCGTGCCAAACGTGCCTTTGGCAGAAGGCAAGGGGGGATACATAAAGCCGAACTGCCAAATCATATTCAGCATGCTGGGGTCTAAATTAATTTTTTGGGCCAGGGGTTTTAGCTCTTTATAAACTTTTAATTCCAGGAGGGCAAAATACACGCCTGATCTGGAAAGGGCTTTGGCCTTTACGGCATTTTGGAAATTTTTTGAAATTTGTAAATTAATTTGCGTTCCAAACGTAAACTCCACCATCATGAGCGCCAAAAGGGAAATGGCGCTAATGACCAGAATAATGGCCATGCCGCGATGATTTTTCATGGCGCTTCCTCAGATTCTTTTTCATCTTCAGATTTTCCGTCACTTTCAGATTTTCCACCTCCGCCAGCTTGCCCCCCGCCAGCAGCTTGCCCTCCTTTGGGCTGTTCATTGTTGGGGTGTGCCACTAAAATCGTATGTTGGTATTCCAGCGTTTGGTCTTCTTTTACAAGCGTGTACTTGACTTGAACGGCGTCTGGAAACTGATCTTCAAAATCCCTGTGCCCAGCGTCCCAATCCTCGTGCCAGCGATCTTGTTTTTTGGAATAGTACTGAAATTCGAACGATTTTATCCCTTCTAGAATCACTAAAAATTCTCCGCCTTTTTCTTTGTTGTCATCAATCAAGGTGGATTTTCTACGTTTCAAATCCATCAAGTCTGAATGTTTTTCGTTGGGGTGGAGTTCATAGCCAATTTCACACAGCTCAGATTCATGGGTGTT
>MGRI01000101.1:4561-13819 GCA_001798105.1 Deltaproteobacteria bacterium RIFCSPHIGHO2_02_FULL_40_11 | reverse complement strand
TTTAACGCTTGTCCCGCGTGAAACGGCCCCTCCGGTGCCGACCGCAATAAATGAAAAAATGGACATGGAAATTAAAACTTCAATGAGTGTAAATCCATTTCGTTTCATAATTGCACCGGTTGTTTGTAGTTAAAAAGATGCGTGGTTAATGTAAAATTTCTTTCGCCACTGCCTTCTTTCCAATAAATGGTGACGGTAATTTCTTTACTTGAATTTTGAATAAATTTTGAAATTTTCGGAAGATACGCCAAAATAGGAGATTGTTGTTGTTCTTTGGCCTCTTCGCCTTCGCCTTGCATCATTTGCACGAGAAAAGAAAGGTCGTAATTAAAGTCTTGTGAGCTAAAAACCCATCTGTAGCTTGAAAATTGTTTTTCAAATTGGCCTTCTTCTTTTTCCGGAATTTCACTCAGCGATTTCCCATCATATTTTAGCATCACTTCTGATAATTTTTGTTCTGCAAGCAGGGTGGCCTGTGACATGCGCCTGGCTCTGGCAGAGGATCTTACGTTCATATTTTGAGAATCAATAATCGAAAAAAAGGCTGTGACAAAAATGGCCATCGCAATTAAAACTTCAATCAATGTAAAGCCTTTACGATTCAAAAGCGTCCCTCCTCAACATCATGATCATATATTTTAGCACTTCCCGTTAAGGGATTCACTTCAATGGTATACACCTTGCCCTGTTCACTTTTCAGGCGAATTCGGGTTTGCTCCGCATACCCACTGGGGAAAAAATGGGTGTACACATGGCCCGAGGTAAAAGGATCTGGGCTGGCTTCTGTTTTAATGTCTTTAAATTTTAAGCCCTTTTCCAGTTGAATGGGTTTTTTAATAATGCTGGTATCTGCGGCGAACTTTGATTTTTGTTTTTCGGTGTCTCGTTTTGAAAACCGGCGCTCTTCCATTTGTTTTTCTAAGCGGACCATGCCTTGGGCAACTTCCACCCAGTATTTATGTTGGTCCAGGTCATAGTGCAGGCGATAGGTTGAATTTTTAAATGCGGCTTGGTTATACAAGAAAAGGGAAGCACTGGAGAGCATGCGCGCACGTTTTTTAAGATCCAAATCCATTCGATTTTGAATGCGCGGTGCGGCCATGGTTGCAAAAAGCGCAATCATGGCCATCACAATCACAATTTCTATGAGCGTGAAGCCAGCACTTTTATTATATATCGTCACTCGAAACGTCTGCGCCTTTGTCGCTCCCACCTTCTTTTTTATCTGCGCCATAGGAAAGAATGGTAAAGGCATTGCCATCTTCACTAATATAGACAAAAGGTTGTCCCCATCCATCTTTGGGAAGTTTACTCTTTTGGAGATAGCCGTCAGCTGGATAATTAGTGGGAACATTGCCTGTGGTGGGTTTCGTAATTAAAGCTTCCAGCCCCTGATCTGTGGTGGGGTAATAGTCGTTATCGGCTTTATACAATTCCAAGGCTTGAGACAGCATTTTAATTTGCGTCTTGGTTGAATCTATTTTGGCTTGGGCCAGTCGACCGGTGACTTGTGTCGCCACAATGGATGTAAATAAAGCAATAATGGCCATGACCACGATAATTTCAATGAGGGTCATCCCTCTCTGGTTTTTAAGGTGTTTTAACATCGTTTTTCTCCTTTGTTAATCCGTCATTCCCACGTGAAACGCGAGAATCTAGCCGGAAATATTATTCAAGTCTAAAATCGGCAATAAAATTGCCATGACAATGACGCCTACAACGGCGCCCATTACAACAATCATTAAAGGTTCTAAAAGCTGCGTCATTGCAGACAGCGTTGTATTGAGTTCTTCTTCATACGTTTCTGCAATGGTATTCAGCATATTTTCCAATTCTCCACTTTTTTCGCCAATGGCAATCATATGCGTTACCATCGGGGGGAAATGCCCACTTTCTTTCAGCGGCGCAGCTAAAGATTCCCCTTCGGAAATATTATTCCTGGCTTCTATAATTGCACGTTGAATAGTGGTATTGTCCACAACATTTTTCACAATATCCATGGCGCTGAGTAAGGGAACGCCTCCTTGCAGAAGGGTGGAAAGTGTTTGCGCAAACCTGGAAATAGCTAAAATGCGAACCAACCTGCCGAGCACAGGTACCTTTAAAATCCATTTATCAAAAAGCTGTTTGCCTTTATTTGTTTTTAAAAATTTTCGCGTAAAATAAACAATGGCCAAAAGTCCTGTAATGATCAAATACCATTGCGTGCGAAGAAGGTCTGAAATTTTAATCACAATTTGGGTAATGAGGGGCAGGGCGCGTTCCATGTCTGAAAAAATGGCTGTAATTTTTGGGATCACAAAAATAAATAGTCCAGAAACAATGGCTGTGCCGACCACCATCATTAAAATGGGGTAGGTCATGGATCCCACAACTTTATTTTTAAGCTTTACAGAGGCTTCTGTAAAATCAGCAAGTCTCAATAAAACAGAATCCAACGTTCCAGAGCTTTCACCGGCTTTGACCATGTTTACAAAAAGATTCGAAAAAACCTGGGGATGTTTTTCCAAGGCTTGTGCAAAAGAAGCCCCTTCATTGACCTGTTCTTTGACATCGGTCATAATCAACTTTAATTTTTCATTTTCAATTTGGTCTGTAATCGCAACCAGAGCGTCTACCAGGGGAATGTGAGCTTTGGACAGGGTTGCCAATTGGCGCGTCATAATGGCGATTTCATTGACTGTAATTCTTTGGAAAAAAGCTTTGAGATTGATGCCACTACCAGCCTTATCTGTTACTTTTTTTTCTGTAAGCTGTGTGGGGAAGATGCCTTGTTTTCGAAGTTTGGCGCGGGCCACTTTTTGGTTATCGCCATCAATCCGGCCTTTGACATTTTTGCCAGACTGATCCAACCCCTTGTATTCAAAAAGTGGCATGGTTTAGGTTTCTACTTGTGTGGCACGTAAGATTTCTTGGATGGTCGTAACGCCTTCGAGTATTTTTTGAATGCCGTCTTCACGGATGGTTTTCATGCCTTTTTCAAGGCCAGCCTTTTTCAGTTTTGTAGAGTCTGCCCCTTGAATGATGAGCTGACGAATTTCTTCGTCGACAATAAAAAGTTCTTTAATACAGGTTCGACCACTGTAGCCTGTATTCATACAGGCTACACAGCCTTGGGCCTGATACACGGTTTTGTTTTGAAACTCTTCTGCTTTCAGTCCCAATTTTTCAAATTCTTCGGGAGTGGGGGCGTATTCTTTTTTACATTTTGGACAAATACGACGAATCAGTCTTTGACCCACAACCCCTAAGATAGACGTTGCGACCAAGAACGGCTCAACCCCCATATCTGCAAGTCGGGTAATGGCACCCGAAGCATCATTGGTGTGAAGTGTGCTTAAAACCAAGTGCCCTGTAAGCGAGGCCTGAACAGAAATTTCAGCTGTTTCAAGGTCTCGAATTTCACCGACCATCACAATATCTGGGTCTTGTCGCAAAATGGCGCGTAAGCCTGCCGCAAACGTTAAATTTGTTTTGGGGTTCACTGGAATTTGACCAATGCCTTTGACTTGAACTTCCACCGGGTCTTCAATGGTCATAATGTTTCGCTCTACAGAGTTGAGCCGAGCCAAGCAGGCATACAGTGTAGATGATTTTCCACTGCCTGTAGGCCCCGTAACCAAAATAATGCCATGTTTTTTTTGGATGAGCTCAGATATTTGATTCAAAAGTTTTCCGTCAAAGCCCAGGTCTTCCAATTTTAAAATAACGGTACTTTTATCAGCAAGTCGCATGACAATGCGTTCGCCATGGGCAACAGGAACGGTAGACACCCGAATATCAATGTCTTTTCCGGCCACTTTAATGCGAATGCGCCCATCTTGGGGGACGCGTTTTTCAGCGATGTTTAAATCTGCCATGACTTTGACGCGAGACGTAATGCTGTTTTGAAAGGCTTTGGGCGGCTTATACACATCGTATAAAACGCCATCGATACGGAACCGGACGACGACTTCTCTTTCCTGGGGTTCAATATGAATATCACTGGCGCGTTCTTTTACGGAGCGAAAGAGTAAAGAATTTACCAGTCGAATAATGGGGGCTTCATCACTGGCGTCCAGTAAATCTTCCGGTTCTTCCAGTTCGTACGATAAATCCATCGATTCATCGCCAATTTCGGCCATTTGTTTTTCAGATTTTTTTTCAAATACCCGGTTAATGGCATCTTGAATTTTGAGCGGGCTTACAATCACAGGTTTGATACTTTGGGCTTGAAGAATAATGCGAATATCATCCAAGGCGGTTTGTTCCAGGGGGTTGGCAATGGCAACGGTAATTTCGCCATCTTTTTTAGAAATGGGGAGACATTCGTTTTCTTTGCAAAAATTAATGGGAAGGTTATCGACCAAACTTGCATCCATTGTATCTAAGGGGATGTCTTGTAAAAAAGGAATGCCGAGCTGAACACTTAAAGCTTTTTGAATTTCTTCAGGCTTTAAAAACCCTTTATCAATTAAAACATCTCCCAGTTTTCCGCCTTGCTCGCGTTGCGCGATCAAAGCCTCATCCAGCTGTTTCTCATTTAAAGAAGTATGCTGGAGAAGAATTTCACCTAATTTTGCTTTGGGTTTTGCCATGTGTTTGTTTATCTTACATCCCCTTGATCATCCCTCTTGGGGGGGTTCATTTTATTGATATATGATGTTTTTCGATCGTCTTGAGAATAATTGCGATCGATAAATTCTTGTCTGTCTTTCATTTTCTGATCAAAGAGTTTTCGAAAATCTCCATATTCAGCAATAATATTGGGTGTTAAAAGAAGCATTAAATTTGTTTTTACAATTTCTTGAGAGGTGCTTTTAAAAAGCCACCCTAAAATGGGAATGTCTCCCAAAAGGGGAACTTTGCTGGACGTTTCATTCACGTTGTCTTTGAGCAAGCCCCCAATGACAACGGTATCTTGATCTTTCACCAATACGGTTGATTTCATGGCGCGTTTTGTGGAGGCAAAGGTTTGGCCTTGAATATCACTCGGAGGCTTTCGGTTTGAAATGTCTTCAATCACCTGATCAATTTCTAAACGAACCACTTTGGAGGTGGGATTAATTTGCGGTTTAATCTTTAAAGTGAGTCCAATGGGTTCGCGTTGAATATTTTGTTGGGTCAGCCCGGTGGCGGTGAGCGTTGTCCCTGCCAATGTTGGAATTTTTTCAGATACTTCAATGGTCGATTCTTCGTTATCCAATGCCAAAATTTGAGGTGCTGACAGTAAATTTGAATTGGCATCTGTGGCCAGGGCCCGTACCAGTGCTGTGGCATTTGGAATTTTTCGGGTTTGCCCATCGGAAAGTTTAATTTCTGTAAATCCTGACGTCACAAATCCTAAAACGCCACTGCCCGGCGTTAAAAATTTTGTAGGGTCTAAAACAGATTCCAGGGAATTGGGTTGGGTTCCAGAAAATCCGCCGACAAGTCCATTTTTAAATCCTGCAGCAGGAACGCCTGCCGTGTATGAAAGTCCCAGAGCTTTACTTTTAGCAATGCTGATCTCTAAAATATAAGCTTCTACATAGACTTGTTTTCTGGGGATATCTAATTTTCGAATGACATCTTTGATGGTGCTAAAGTCTTGCAGGGAAGAGGTGACAACAATGGAATTGGTTTCTTGGTCGCCTGTAATTTTAATTTCACCTTCAAATTCAAGATCTCCGCTGGTGGGGAGCCCCGGACGGCTGGCGCCGCGTGAAGAGGTAACAAGTTTTGAAAGGGTGGCAGACACTTTTTCAGCAGATGAGTTTTGGAGATAATACACATGAATTTTCCCGCCGCCTCGAACCGGAACATCCAGTTTTGAAATAAGGTCTTTTAACTTTTCAATGCCTTGATCATTGGCTTTGACAATAATGTGATTGGTTCTGGGATCTGGAATAATTTTAGAGATGGACTCTCCGCCTTCAGATCCTGTTGTAACGCTTGGGGGTGCAAATCGGCTCTGAGGGCCAGAGCGACCTTTCCCGGCTGTATCTAAAAAATTATTGAGTTGATCGGCAATATCCTTTGCAGAGGCATGGTGAATTTTGATGACTTCTAATTTTTCTTCAAAGCCTTGAATATCTAAATGTTCTAAAATTTCAACGAGGCGCTGAATATTGGCGCCGGTATCTGTCACAATAAGACTATTTGTGGCTTCATAGGCAACCATGGATCTGGGATTGACCAAAGATTGAAGAGAGCGTGAAATTTCTTGTGCATTAATATATTTGAGGTGGTGAATGCGCGTAATAAATTCATCGCTCGAAGGCGCATATTTCCCAGCGTAGGTGTGTAAAGACATTTTGGGGGCATCTCTGGAAGACACAATTTTTAAAAATTTTCCTACAGGAACAACCGTTAAATCATTCATCTCGAGTGCGGACAAATAGGCTCTGTAGGCTTCTTCAATGGTGACTTCTTCTTCAGAAATAATGGTTACTTTTTTTCGACTCAAGTCTGTGGTGACAATAAAACTTTTCCCAGTCAGCTTACTCATGCTTTTGGTGACAGCTTCCAAGGTTTCATCCCTAAAATTAATACTTGTAATTTTAAGACTTTGTTGCGGGGCAGGGGTGCCTTCAATTTTAATTTCCTTGGGCGGTGCCTCGGGTGCTTTGGTTTCGGGTTTGGGTTGGGCCATGACCTGATTGACAAGGATACACATCAAAATAAAACTCCCCAGGTATTTTAAAAAACAGTTTTTTAGTTTCATATGTTTCCCCTCGTTCATACTACTTGATTTGATACGTATACGTTTGCTTTTGGCCATTTGTAACCACATCGAGCGTAATGTCCGACGCCTGTGTGAGCGCGCCATAAAATTCCAAAGCTTTGGCTGGGCTATCCATGTCAACGCCATTGACGCGTTCAATAATGTCTCCATTTTTAATGCCCAGTTTTTCATAAATAGAGCCCGGTTTAATTGCAAAAATACGAAATCCTTTAATTTTTCCACCCACAATATTGGGAACGGCTCGGGCTTGCGTTAAAATTTCATTGGGGTTGGAAAGGGTCGTTTCCATGGCATTTCGGTCGATAATAAATTTATTTTCACCCGCTTGTCGGACGCCGGTTTCGCCTCGATCAGGAGCAGAAGGCGCAAATGTTGAAATCGCTGCAGTTTTGTCTTCTTTCATCTCAATAAATTCTAATTGGCTTGAATCTGTGTTTTCAAAATACACTCTCACAGCTTCAATTTTATAAATTTTTGCTTTGCCGCCCATGACTTCGCCGACTTGGAAAGATTCGGTTTGGCGTTGGCCTTTATCCAAGATGGCAGCAATGGACTTTGCAGGATTCGATAAAATAATGGTTCCGACGAGTTCAAAAGGAAGGGAGCTTGCGACGGCCCCTGCTTCATCGAGTCCAAAGCCCTTGGGTTTATCGGTAGCGGTCGGTGCGATTTCTTCTTCTTTGGCGAAGGGGTTAAAAATATTTCGCTTGGGGATGACTTTAAATTCTTCGGAAGGGGGGTACTGTGTGACGGGCGCTTGGACTGTCTTTTTTTCAGTTTTTGCGGCCGCTTCCATGGGCGCTTGAATTTTATGGTCGATGTAGCTTACAAAGAGATTGGAAGCAGATTTTGCAAACAAAAAGATAATAAACAAATGCAACACCCACATGTACTTTTGAAGGGTTGCAAAGTCTAAAGATACCTGACTTAAACGATCGAATAGGACCCTGAGGTCGAATTTTTTTGCCATATTTATGTGCATCCGGGTCAGATCCCTTTGCACATTTTTTTAGCAAAGCAAGATCTAACCTTTTTGAAAAATGAATCGGTGTTGGAATTCGTTTAAAATAACAATCCCTAGCCTAAATTATACAGGGTTTTGAAAAATCAAATCAAGGGAAAAACCTAAAAAGCGCAGTCATTTTAAGTGATTACTTGGCTGAAAACCGAAGAACTCGGGCATTTTGTGTGTCTGCCACCCAAATGATACTGCCGTTGGTATAAACGCCATAGGGTTGGTTTAAGGTATTGCCATCGACCTCTTCATTTCGGTTCACGCCAGAGCTATCAAAATCTGCTTGGCCAAGCACACGGGAAGCCGAAGCCCCACTGGAACCGGGGAGGGAATCATAAATCAAAACGCGGTTATTGCCGCGGTCTGCAATTAAGAATTGTTCTGTGCCCTCGTCATGGGAAATGCCTTCCGGGGCAGATAGCTTGGAGCTGGAAGTCCCGCTACCGCCTGCTGTAAGGCCTGTTTGCCCAATCACAGTGTTGGCGCTGGTATTGTCGGAATCCGGGATGGAATTAAAAATAAGAACGCGGTTATTTCCAGTGTCAGAAACAATCAGCCTTGGAACGCCTGCATCAGCAGGGCTTTCTGCAAAAATGCCAGAGGGTTTCTTTAAGCTGTTTGCGGCGAGTGGGCGAGAGGTTGAGGCTGTTACTTTATCCACCTGTCCCACAACAACGTCTGCGCTACCAGAATTTGTTCCTGGAAGGCTATTAAAAATAAGAACGCGGTAATTTTGAGTATCTGAAATAAAAAGTTTATCACCATTATAGTAGACGCCCGTTGGACCATTTAAGGTATCGGCACGAACGCCTGCTGTATCCCCATCCAGGCGATTGGCCTCATTTTCTGTGAAAGTGGCATGTCCCACAACGCGATCTGCATTGGCGTTATCAGACGTGGGGATCGTGTCAAAAATCAAAATCCGGTTATTCCCAGTATCTGCGATAAAAAGACGTGTGCCATTAGAAAAAACAGCCGTGGGGTTCGAAAGGGTACTTTGTCCGGTAGCACCGCCTTGATTGGCTGTATTTCCAAGTTTGTCGGTTTGCCCAATGACGACATCTGCGTTTTGTTTATTGCTGGTCGGGGCGCTGTTCCAAATGAGAACGCGATTATTGGAAGAATCTGCGACAAAAAGTTTGGTGCCATCAAAATGCACGGCTTTGGGGGAAAATAAGGAGCTGGCTGCGGCATTGGATCCACTGGCCCCGGAATTGGTATCTGCCACTTCAAAATTACTCTGTCCCAAAACAAGCCCCGCAAATTCTGTAGAATCTTCTGTGGCAGGCCCAAATACGCAGGAAGTGAGAAAAAATAAACTTAAAATATAAAAAAAACGATGCATTTTTATAAATGTAACATGGCTATGGTGAGAGATCAAATGCGTAGACTCTCCACATCAGCATAGAGAAATATCTTTCTCATGGGCCCCTCCGCCCGGTGTAGATCCTCCCATTCGAAAGATATTTCTCTATGCTGATGTGACGACTTTCAGCCATCCTGAGATACGAAAGCGAGCCTGATCGAACAAAGATTC
>MGRI01000101.1:0-4547 GCA_001798105.1 Deltaproteobacteria bacterium RIFCSPHIGHO2_02_FULL_40_11 | reverse complement strand
AAGGCACGCCGCCACGCGAGCCATGAAGCGAACGAATCTTTGTTTGATCAGACGCGCTTTACGTATTTGCGATCTAAGAAAATTCATGTTCTATTAAAAAAATGTTTCTACGTTTATTTTTACTTTTCACACTCGGGCCCATGGTGGAATTGTATTTGCTGATTAAAGTCGGAGGGATCATTGGCGCTTTCAATACCATTTTAATTATTATTTTAACGGGCATCGGTGGGGCCATTCTGGCACAATCCCAAGGCCTGTCTGTGATGTTTGAAATTCAAAAAGCCACCCAAGAAGGCAGAATGCCTGTGGAAGAGCTTTTCGATGGATTTTTTGTTTTGGTCGGCGGTTTTTTACTGATTACACCAGGGTTTTTAACCGATACGATTGGATTTCTTTTTCTCATTCCCTGGAGCCGAAATTTTTTAAAAATTTACGTTCGCCGCTATCTTGAAAAAAGAGTTCAAAAAAATAAAGTGATTATTGATATCCATATGCCTTGATGTAGAAGGCGTCTTTTCGTTGTCCCCCTTCTTGACAATTTTTTAAAAAATAAGTAGTTTCGGGGGCTTATGATCTTAAAGCTGCATGAACTGAAAAAGCCCATTCACTTATCTGTGACCCAAAAAGACGAATGGTTTAAAGATGTGCTTTCAAAGGCGAATTTATCTGTTTTAGATGATTTTTCTTTAGATCTTCAACTTGAAAAAGACAAAGAAACCGTTTTGGTTCAAGGGCATGTTCGAGGCAATATTCAAATGACGTGTTCTCGCTGTGCAGAGCCCATGACATTTTTAATCAATGAATTTTTTGCGCCTGTTTTTGTCCATGGACAAGATCCAGACACAAAAGACAGGGGGCTTCATAAGTCAGAGTTGGATGTGACCTATTTTCAAGGGGATGAATTTTCGGTGGCTCAGATGGTGCAAGAGCAATTGCTTTTGTCTCTGCCCATTCAACCCCTGTGCAGTGAAAGTTGTATGGGGATCTGTCAACACTGTAGAAAAAGTTTAAATGAGGGGAAATGTGAATGCAAAGAAAAGATTCACTTTGGACCCTTTCATGTGTTAAAGGATTTGAAAGTTTAAAAGGAGATAGACATGGCAGTACCAAAGAAAAAACAAACGAGAATGAAAAGAGGGCATCGAAGAGCGCATCAAAAACTTGTCGCCCCACAAACCATTCAATGTCCAAATTGTAAAGGGGCCACAATGCCACATCGTGTGTGCCCAGCCTGCGGTCATTACAAAGGAAAAGAAATCGTTCGTTCTGACGAATTATGAAAATCGGGCTAGACGCGATGGGGGGCGATTTTGCCCCACGCGAAAATGTGGAAGGTGCGTTGTTGGCAGCCAGGCGGCATGGTGTATCTGTTGTCCTCATTGGGGATGAATCCCAAATTCAAGCAGAACTTCACAAATCACGTTTTTCAACACAGCTCATTGAAGTTGTTCATGCCAAAGATGCCATTGGCATGCATGAAAAAGCAACGGCTTCTTTAAGAATGCGAAAAGAAACCTCCATTCAAGTGGGGTTGGATTTACTGAAAGAAGATCGCATACAAGCTTTTATTAGCCCCGGTCACACGGGGGCTTTAATGAGTGCGGCCACGCTGACGCTTAAAAGATTAGAAAATGTAGAACGTCCGGCCATTGCAGGTTCCATTCCAACTTTAAATGGAAATTGTGTGGTTTTGGATTTAGGAGCCAATGTGGAATGTAAGCCTTCTTACTTGGTAAAATTTGCCATGATGGGGGCTGTGTATGCCAAGGTTGTTGAAAAAAAAGAAAATCCACGTGTAGGTCTTTTAAGCAATGGGTCTGAAGATTCCAAAGGAACAGATCTTTTAAGGCAAACCAACGCATATTTAAAAGAAACAAATTTGAACTATATTGGTTTTGTGGAAAGTAAAGATGTGTTTAAAGGTAAAGTGGATGTGTGTGTGTGCGATGGTTTTGTTGGGAATATTTTTTTAAAAACCATTGAGGGGTTGGTTTCTGCAACAGCAACGCTGATTAAACGTGATATTCAACGCACTTTATTTACAAAAATGGTTGCGGGCCTATTTTATTATTTATTTAAAAATACTTTAAAAAATATTGGACGTCGTTTCGATTATTCAGAACATGGCGCTGCGCCTCTTTTAGGCCTCAATGGCCTTGTTTATGTGTGTCATGGAAAATCTTCAAGACGTGCCATCCAAAATGCCATTGTCAGAGCTAAAAAATCTGTTGAGCAAGATTTTTTGCGTGAATTGAATCAAGAGGTTCAAGGATTAAAAGTGGCATGAGAAACGTAAAAATTGTATCCACAGGGTCTTATGTTCCCCAAAAAATCCTAACGAATCAAGATCTCTCTAAAAGGGTTGAAACCTCTGACGAATGGATTGTGTCTCGAACCGGCATTCGTGAAAGACGGGTCATTGCAAAAGGGCAAACCTGCTCCGATTTGGCTTTTGAAGCTTCGAAAAGTGCATTGCAAAAAGCAGGTCTTTCGCCCGAAGATTTAGACATGATTATTTTGGCAACGCTGACACCCGATAAAAGATTGCCTGCTTCCGCCAATTTTTTACAAGAAAAGTTAGGGGCAAAAAATGCAGCCGTCTTTGACATTAATGTTGCGTGTTCGGGGTTTGTGTATGGGATGTCAATCGCCATGCAATATATTCGAACCGGAGAAATGAAGCATGTTTTAGTGGTTGGGGCAGAAGTCATGACAGAAATTTTAAATTGGAAAGATCGAGGGACCTGTATTTTATTTGGTGATGGTGCGGGGGCTGCTATTTTAGGTCCTGCTGAAGCTTCAGACGAACATGAACTTTTATCAACGCATCTTTTTTCAAATGGTGCGCTTTGGCCTCTTTTAAATATTCCTGCAGGCGGAACTGAAATGCCTTGGACCGCTGAAGTTTTTGAGCGGGGCGATCACCTGGTTCAAATGAAAGGGAAAGAGGTTTTTAAAGAAGCTGTAAAGTCCATGATATCGGCTTCTGAAATCGCTTTAAGAAAGGCAAATTTAAAAATTTCTGACATCGATGTTTTTATTCCCCATCAAGCCAATTTACGAATTATTGATGCCATTTCGAAACGACTCGATTTTCCCAAAGAAAAGATTTTTGTAAACGTTGATAAGTATGGAAATACGTCTGCCGCTTCCATTCCCTTGGCATTGGATGAAGCTGTGAGAACGTCCTTTATCAAAAAAGGAAATCTTATTTTAATCGTGACATTTGGGGCGGGATTTGCCTGGGGCAGTGCATTGGTGAAGTGGTGATGGGAAAAACTGTGTTTTTATTCCCGGGACAAGGATCTCAAGGTGTTGGGATGGGCAAAAACCTGTATGAAAAATATCAAGTGGCGCGTGACGTTTTTAAAGAAGCCGAAGATGTTTTAAAAATACCGCTTCAAAAAATCTGTTTTGAAGGCCCCTCGGAAGAATTAACGCTCACCCAAAATACACAACCTGCGCTTTTAACCGTAAGTACAGCCATGGCCCGGGTCCTGGAAAGTGAAACAGAGATTCGAGCGGATTTGGTGTGTGGGCATAGTTTGGGAGAATATTCTGCGTTGGTTCAAGCAGGGGCGCTTTTTTTTTCCGATGCTTTGATGGCGGTTCGTGCGCGTGGAGAAGCCATGCAAGAAGCCGTACCCGTTGGCAAAGGGGCGATGGCCGCGCTGATCGGCGGGGAGGCCGATCAGGTCGAAGCGCTTTGTCAGCGCGTTACACAAGAGATGGGGAGCGGAGAGTTGGTTGTGCCTGCCAATTTTAATGGTGGGGGACAAGTGGTTGTATCTGGCACCCAAAAGGCAGTGGAAAAAACCGTAGAAATTTCAAAATCGCATGGTATTCGAAGGGCTGTACTTTTAGAAGTCAGCGCACCGTTTCATAGTCCTTTGATGCAACCAGCAGCCGATCGTATGAAAGAAGTTTTAGAAAAAATAAAATTTCACACGCCAAAAATCCCATACATTGCCAATGTGGATGCAAAAATTTATAAAGACGAAACTCAGATGAAAACGTGTTTGATTCGACAAATTCCAAATCCCGTACAGTGGGAAAAATCGATGCAGCTTTTAGACACCGAAGGCATTACACATGCCTATGAAGTGGGCCCCGGGAAAGTCTTGACGGGACTTTTGCGCAGAATTAATAAAAACATTCAGGTGGAGGATTTTTCTCTATGAATAAAGTTGCATTGGTAACAGGGGGATCGCGCGGCATTGGCCGAGCCATTGCGTTGCGCTTGGCACACGATGGAGCGACGGTTTGTGTGAACTACAAAAGGAGCGAATCTAAAGCCCAAGAAGTTTTAGGCGATCTTCAAAAAATTTCAGACAAGCCCCATTGTATTTCACAATTCGATACAGGCGATCTTGCACAAACCGAAAAAGCCATTCAAACCTGTAGCGCGTCTTTGGGGTCCATTGATATTTTGGTGAATAATGCAGGCATTACAAAAGATAATCTCTTGCTTCGCATGAAAGAAGAAGAATGGACAGATGTCATTCAAACCAATTTAAGTGGGGTGTTCCATTGTTCAAAAGTGGCAG
>MGRI01000100.1:4013-6586 GCA_001798105.1 Deltaproteobacteria bacterium RIFCSPHIGHO2_02_FULL_40_11 | reverse complement strand
TTACCCCTTCTGTTTTGCGCACTCTTGTAGAGCCTCACCATATCAAAAAAATACAGGTTCTGCATAGGAATTATCTCAACAGGGCTGTTGTAGTTAAGGGTAATGTAAAGGAAGTAAATAAAAAATATGCAGTGGTTTCAAAAAATAAATTCCCTTATGATTACCTAGTTATCTGCTCTGGCTCTGAATACAATTTGCCAATGAAAGACAAAAGCACTGTTACTGCAGCAAGGGCACAGGTTCTCATAAAGTATGCAAGTAAGCTGAAAAAATCCAAATCTGTGCTTATTATTGGTGGAGGATTAGTCGGAGTGGAATTGGCGGCGGAAATAATCGGGAAATATCCGGACAAAAAAATAACTATTATACACAGCAAGGACGCATTAATAGAAAGGAACCCAAAAAAGGCAAGGGATTATGCATATAAGTTCCTTAAAAACAGGAACGTAGATATAAAATTTAGTGAAATATTTCTGGGAACTGCAAGGAACGGAGTATACAAAACCGACAAGGGCAGCAAAATAAAAGCTGATCTGGTTTTTCTTTGCACAGGAATAAAGCCGAATTACAGGTACATGAGCAAGAGCCTTTCCTATTGCCTGAATGAAGGAAAAGCAGTAATTGTCAATGAATATCTGCAGGTTAAGGGCTTCTCAAATGTTTTTGCAGCAGGGGACATAACTGATGTAAGGGAAGAAAAAACAGCGCAAAACGCGGAAAAACAGGCAGAAGTTGTTATAAAAAATATAATTAACATTGAAAAAGGAAAAAATCCCGAAAAATACCTGTCAAGGCCAAGAATAATGGTTATAAGCCTGGGCAAATGGCATGGTATTTTAGTGTATAAGAATTTTGTTTTAACTGGATTAATTCCGGGAATATTGAAGAGCTTAATAGAATTAAAAGAAATGATGAAATATAAAAAATAAGTTTTAAGCGCCGATTAAAAGCTAAATAAGCCTTATTTCTTTTTAACCAATCCGCAAACTTTATAATAGGGTTTCTTATCCAGTCCTGGAAGGGCTTTGCAACCGTTAAATAAACTCGGGGTGGGAATGATGGAAAAAATCGAGACTGAAAAAGCGCCAAAGGCAATTGGGCCATACAGCCAGGCTGTAAAAGTCAATAATCTGGTGTTTACAGCGGGGCAAATTGCATTAAATCCCAAAACTAACCAGATGGTTGAGGGGGATATTGCGGCGCATGCAGCGCAGATATTCAAAAATATTAAGAGCATATTGGAAGCTGCAGGAACTTCATTGGACAACGTGATAAAGGTAAATGTCTACCTTAAAGACATCAACGACTTCCAGAAGATGAATGAGACATATGAAAAATACATAAAAAACAAGCCTGCAAGGGCAACAATACAGGCAGCTGCACTGCCGAAAAATGCTTTGGTAGAGATTGATGTTATTGCAGAGGTTAAGTAACAATAGGGCTCACAAACACTTTAATTATAAAGAGGCAACAATAAATTTATCTTTCCCAACAATAATGCTTATTCAATAATAAAAATAAGTAATAAGAAGGCGTTTTTGCTTTATGGGATAAGTAGATTGCAAAAACGCAGCTTAAAATAGTTGTGCACAAGGGAGAGAAGACGAAATTTTCATTTGCTTAGAAAGAAGGAAAATTTTCCTATTATCAATATCTTTCATTGAAATAAAAAATATGATGTGAAAGAAACTCTATAAATTCAAATAAGTGTGTGCATAAGATAGGTTTACGAAGTAAACCCCAGAAAACCGAGTCAAAATGGTCTGTTGGTTTTCGCTGAAACCAAATTGTCAATGCGTTGATGAAAAATGAAGACATACGACTTATACAGCCTAAAGTGCGTAAAATGCGGAACAATTGCGGATGAAGCCAAGGCATATACAAACTGCGCCAGGTGCAAGTCTCCATTAGAAGTCATCATGAACTATGACCTTCTAAAAGAAAGGCTAAATGAGAGCATGCTCAGGACAGCGCCTATAAAGGCAACAAAATATATTGATTTCTACCCCATAAGGAACAAGAACGGGATTGTAACTTTGCACGAGGGCGGAACTCCCTTGTATAGATGCAAGAACCTGGGAAAGAAACTTGGGCTGAACAACCTTTACGTAAAGAATGAGGGCGCAAATCCTACAGGAGCTTTTAAGGACAGGGGCACAATGGTGGAGATAACAAAAGCCCTTGAGCTTGGAAAAAAAGCTGTTGTTGCTGCATCTTCTGGGAATATGGCCGCATCCGTGTCTGCCTACTGCGCAAATGCAAACCTGCCTGCTTACATTCTGGTTCCGCAAGGCACTCCTGTAGGAAAGTTATCCCAGACATTGGCATACGGAGCAAGGATAATCCAAGTAAGGTCAAGCTATGACGATGCAGCCAGGCTTACAAAGAAAATAAGCGAGAAGCACAACTTTTACTTAGCTGGAGACTATGCATACAGAAGAGAAGGGCAAAAGTCGCAAGCTTATGAGATTATTGAGCAGATGAATTGGGAAGTTCCTGATAAAGTTATCGTGCCAATAGGCTGCGGCACAAACGGCTCGGCAATATGGAAAGGCTTTAAGGAATATAAAATG
>MGRI01000100.1:0-3884 GCA_001798105.1 Deltaproteobacteria bacterium RIFCSPHIGHO2_02_FULL_40_11 | reverse complement strand
AAATGTAGGAGATCCTTTAGATGGCATCTTAATTCTAAATGCTTTGAGGGAATCAAAAGGAACTGCCGTAAGCGTAGATGACAATTCTGCTTTAGAGGCTGAAAAGCTTTTGGCAAAAACGCAAAGCACTTTTGTAGAGCCTGCTGCAGCTACAACTTTAGTAGCATTGCAGCAGATGGTCCAGGAAGGCAAAGTAGACAAAGACGAAAAAATTGTTTTAGTCCTTACAGGAGCAGGTTTAAAAGACCCGATTGCAGCATTAAAAGTCTTGTATTCTCCGCCCGTTGTAGAACCTTCTTTTGAGGAAGTTGAAAAATACCTTAACTATGGGTTTTATGATGTAGTTGCTGCAGCCAAGGATGCAAAGAAGGCAGTAATCAAAAGCAAGCCGAGCCTTAATGAGCTGTCTAAAATTCTGAAGCGCGAGTTCCATATAGAGCTAAGCAGGCAGGATTTAAATGCATGCAAGAATTTGATAGCGCAGTTTTTGGAAAAAGGAAAAGAGATATTAATGGGAGATTTGCAGTATATCCTGGAAAAAACAATAAGGCAGTCATCTTTATCAAAAGTAAAAAGCCCATTAAAGGTTGTGGACTTCAAAGTCGAAGCGAGCAGAAATGAAAAATCGCTGGGCAAAGCAAAAGTCAGCTACAAGGGCAGGGAAATTGAAGTAACGTCTTATGGTGTCGGGCCTGTCGACAGCATAATCAACGCTATAAAGAAAGCAGTATTGAAAAACGGCTTTAAATTCAGATTAACAGACTATAACGTAGCAATTACAGAAGGCGGCACAGACGCAACTGTAAGCGTAAAGATGACTTTAGAGGACGAGAAGAAAAACAAGGTAGTTTCCATGGGCACGAGCCCCGACATTATAGTAGCAAGCATCGAGGCTTTTCAGGAAGGCTATAATTTATTGGCTTTTAAAAACAAGAAAAAATAAGCATTGGCGCCAAAAAATCGAAATCGTTAAAAAGGGATAATAAAACTTTATTGCAAAATGGTTGAGAAAGCCGATAAGATTTGGATGGATGGGAAATTTGTGGATTGGGACAAGGCTAATGTACATGTACTTACGCATGCTTTGCATTACGGCTCTGCAGTATTTGAGGGAATAAAGGCTTATGAGGCAAAAAAGGGAACTGCTATTTTCCGATTAAGGGAGCATGTCAACAGACTGTTTGATTCCGCGCATATTTTAGGAATTAAAGTGCCTTTCTCCAAGAGCGAGATAAGTCAAGCTATTAAGGAAACTGTAAAAGTGAATAAATTAAAAAGCTGCTACATAAGGCCCATAGTTTTCTTGGGAGACGGCCAAATGGGATTAAATCCAGTTGGCTGCCCGGTTAAATGCGCAATAGCTGCATGGTCTTGGGGCGCTTATCTAGGAGAGGAAGGCATGGCAAAAGGCATAAGGATGAGGACAAGCAGCTTTAACCGTCATTTTGTCAATTCAATGATGACTAAGGCTAAAATATCCGGAAATTACGTAAATTCCATACTGGCTAAATACGAAGCCGTAAAGCAGGGCTTTGACGAGGCATTAATGCTGGATACCGAAGGGTATGTGTCTGAATGCACCGGCGAGAACATTTTTATCGTTAAAAACAATGTTGTAAAGACAACTCCGAATACAAGCATTTTACCTGGAATAACAAGAGCCACAATAATCCAGATAGCTAAAGATATGGAGCATGAGGTTAAGGAAGAAAGGTTTACAAGGGATGAATTATATATAGCAGATGAATGCTTCTTGACAGGAACTGCTGCAGAGCTTACTCCTGTAAGGGAAGTTGACAACAGGCAGATAGGAATTGGAAAGCCGGGGCCTGTTACAAAGAAATTGCAGGAGACTTTCATGAAAGTAGTCAAGGGGCAGATAAAGGAATATGAGCACTGGAATGAATATATTTAATGCTGATACTTACATTTTCTCTAATGCTTTCTTTATCATTGGCATTACAGCTTCTGCCTCGTCCTTAAACATCCTTCCTAATTTGGCAAAAGTCCACTGCGCATTCTCCTGATTTAAATTCTCTCTGGAGATCTGCATTTTTTTCTCCCCATCATTGTAAGAGTAAACCCCTACCTTGATTCTTGTTGTCTCAAACTCTTTTGTTTCTGAAAATATTTCCTTGTCAAGATTTTTGTCGAATGCCATTTATTACCACCAAAATCAAGAAAATAGGCTTGTTTTATAAGTGTTTTGGGTTTTTGAGCAATAAAAATTATCACGTAATTATTTAGCTTTCTGAAGCAAAATTCTAACTTATATTCCCTACTACCTAAAAATTTAAATAAAATGACACATTTCAGGGTAGTATGTTACATTCTGGAACAGCACAACCATCCAATTCAGAAATTGGTAGTGAATTTTATCAAAAACTGGCTAATGCTGCAAAAGATGATTTGTTTAATGTTGTAGTGCGATACCAAGGACCGATTTTAGGTCATTTACAAGTTCCAGCTGATTTAGGTAGGGTCGTTTTGGAAGAGAGTAGGGATTTTACAAGAAGAGTGTATGCTGAAGCGAAGATAAAAGAACTAATGAAAAGGTATGGCCTAGAAGAAAATTATCCTGCTATTTTTGGATATTTGCCCATTTTTTATTTCGAGCGTAACTCACCAATTCGATTAACTGCAGCGCAAATTATCGATTTGGACCAAAATGTTGGAGATATACTAATGATTTCTGAAGCACCGGCTGATGATAAACCATATCTAATTCCAAGAAGAACAAAAGAAGAAATTGCACAGGCTTTTTCCCATCTTAATGTTAGGATTATCCCTCTGGATGAGCTTGTCAAAAAATAATCTCAAAAATAAAAAATTCAATCATACCCATCCCAATCCTTTATCTTCAAATCCTCCATCTTCAGCTTTGAAATAGACTCTATAAAAAGCTTCGCGTTCTGAACATTCGTAATCAAGGAAATATTAAAATCAACGGCAGCCCTCCTTATCAAATAGTCATTTTCAAGCTCCTCTTCCTCATAGCTCTTTGGAATGTTAATGACAAAATCTATTTTCCTTTCTTTAAGATAAGTCATGGCATTCGGCTCTTTTTTGTCAAGAGGCCAGTTTAACATTATTGTTTTGATGCCGTTCTGCTCCAAGAACTTATGAGTGCCACCAGTAGCGTAAAGCTCATAGCCCATCTCCTTGAGCTTCCTTACACTCTCAAGCAAATCTGCCTTGTCTTTTACAGTCCCTGTTGACAGCAAAATATTTTTCTTTGGAAGCTCGAAGCCCACTGCAAATAGGGATTTTAAGAACGCTTCATTTATATTTTCGCCTAAACATGCAACTTCTCCTGTAGATGCCATTTCAACTCCTGAAACAGGATCTGCTCCCCTTAGCCTTGAGAATGAAAATTGCGGGGCTTTGACCCCAACATAATCCAAGTCAATAGTGTTGTACTTTCCACTTTCTTTCATGCCGAGCATTGCTTTTGTAGCTATGTCGATAAAATTATATTTTGTGACTTTTGAAACAAATGGAAAGCTCCTTGAGCTCCTTAAGTTGCATTCAATAACCTTTATTTCATTGCTCTTTGCTATAAACTGCATATTAAAAGGGCCTGTAATGGATAATGCATGCGCAATCTTCTTCGTAATGTCCTTTATCCTCTTTATAGTCTCAAGATAAGAAAATTGCGGCGGCAAAACCATTGTTGCATCTCCGGAATGTATTCCTGCATTTTCAACATGCTCGGAAATTGCATAAATCAGAATTTCCCCTTTGTATGCAACGGCATCTATCTCAATTTCCTTTGCATTCATAATAAATTTGCTTACAACAACAGGATGCTCCTTGCTTACTTCTGTTGCTTTGCCAAGATATTTTTCAAGCTCGCTCTTGTTGAAGGCAATTGCCATTGCAGC
>MGRI01000099.1:4878-20864 GCA_001798105.1 Deltaproteobacteria bacterium RIFCSPHIGHO2_02_FULL_40_11 | reverse complement strand
CCAAAGAGACAGCTCCCACCGTAGCCTTTTTACGTACCGCATTAAAAGATCCGGATCCTTTGGTACAGGATGGGGCTTATCGGGCGCTGACACGGTTTCCAGATCAAGCAGACCAGATTCTACCAGAGATTATTCAATATTTAGATAAGCATTCACAGTATGTGGGTAAAGATTTTTGGGAAAAACTTTCTGATCTTGGGTCAAAAACGATTGATCTTTTACCCATGCTCTTTCAAAAAGGACGCGCCATGGGTGGAGGCTATCTCTATGCCATTGAATCAATTTCAGAACGGTTTCATGATCACCCGGAATATGTGAAGGCGACTCAAAAAATATGGCCTTCTATTTTAGAAGGCTTGAACTCAGAAGATCGACTTCGTCAAATCAACGCCGCCAAAGAGGTCATGTTATTGAAAGGATCTGTTGTTCAAGCTGCCATGCCTTCCATGGTAGCGCTTTTAAAAACAAGCCCAACGCCAAATGAGGCAAAAGAAATTTTAAAATCTTTGTATCGTATCAGTCCTCAAGATGAGACGGTTTTTTTAGCCTTGATGGAATTGGCTCAGGGATCTCATTCAGACATAAAAAACTGGGCACAAAAAGAAATAATGCTCTATCCCAATTTAGAAGTTTCTTATCGTATGTTGGACCAATCTGTACAGCAATTAAATGAAACAGAAGATCCACAAAAGTTAATGCAAAATTTAGATACCCTTTCACTTTGGGGGAATCAGGCACGCTATGCGATCCCTCAATTGAAAAGATTAATGCATCATGAAAATCCAGGGGTGCAAATCAGAGCCTTTTCAAATTTAAGGATGTTCCCAGACTCTTTGGAGGCCTTTTCGGCTTTAATGGAAGCCTTGTCAAATCCGAATTTAAAGGTACAAGCTTTGACGCAGTTAAGAGATATAAGAGGGCATGAAAAAGAAATTTTTGATCGGGTGCTACCACTTTTAACCGATAAAGATTCTTGGTTTCGGGATTGGGCAACGATTGTTTTGGAAGAAAAATATGCTGGGCTAACACCTCAAGAACGGATCGATGTCAATCAACGCCTTTCTAAAATTACACATATGAAACACCCCCCCGATCTGTGTCAGTCTGTGTGTAAAATGGTAGATCTTCTGGCATCTGAAAGATCACAGTTTCGATTGCCATCGAATTTAGGAGAGGCCCAGTGGCCTTTTGCGCTCACGCCGTTAGATGGGCTTTTTATGGTTAAAGCAGCGCCCCTTTGTCCAAAGGCTAAAATCTATGTGGATCAAATGCTGGAAGCCTTTTTACAACCTTCTGAAGTTTCACATGTGGAAAGTGCTTGCCCGGATTCAGGGTTTGGCCATATTGAGGAACTCTATACACGTGTGACAACCATTTTAAATCAAGCTTCGATCTCTGATGAAGACGTTCAGATTGATTCTTTGTTCTTATATGGAAAACTTTTTTATAAGAAATTATTTGAAGAACTTTTAAAACAAAAAAATGTGACGCCTATGCAAAGGAAAAATCTTGAAAGCCATTTAGAACAAGCGAAGACGGATCTGATGCGCGAAGTTTCACAAAAAAAAGAAAAGAGGAGAGGAGAGGGGGGAAGTTATTTTACAACGTATGCCTTGGCGACCTCTGTTCTGGCTTTGGATCCGGAAGATGTTAATGCCCAGACCCATGCTTTTTTAACGGGCGCGCTTCATCCAGAAACAGGGTTTATCGGCTATGGCCCAGCGGAGGGACGTTTTGGCGGAGATCCTTTGGACAGTGTGGCCAGAGCCGTTCCATATTGGCTTTCTCAATATCGTATCAATCCAGATGATATTAATGTTAGAGAAGGTTTGATTACAGCCTTAGAAAATTTTGCAACGGTGGCGCCTTTATTGGCCAGTCATCAAAAGACAGATTTTCCAAATAGAAGAGATTCCGCACATGGTGGGCCTTTTTTATGGGCACCTTATTATTATCCTTCCGTGATTCCCTATGCCACCGCAGCCGTTGAAATGCTTTCTCAAAATGCAAGTCCGGCGGGCAAACAACGCTTTAAAAGTATTCGAAATAAACTGGAAGCATCGTTGTTAAACCAGGATGTTTTTAAAGATCCGGCTTCCTGGGGGCGTGAAGCAGCTTGGGCGGGGTCCTATCAATGGGATCTTCCGCTGACAGGGTTGGGGCTGATTCCTTTGGCTGAAAGGTGTTTGGAAAAAGAGGATGAAACGTGGCAGCCACTTGGAATTTTGAAAGAATGGCCTGAAGACACGTCATTCTGACGCTTCTTCAAGTTCTTTTCGAAGTAAAGAAAATTTATCTGCAAATTCTTTTAAATCTTTGTCGGACCATGTCCAAGCTTGGATCCAAGAAGTTTCAAGTTCACTTTTAAAGTTTTTCATTTCATCTAAAATATTTGCAATTTCTTCAAGCGCATATCCTTTGGGATCGTATTCTTCAAAAAAGTGATTTCGATACCAATGATAGAGCTTGGAAAGGGCGTAGCTGTACCCCTTATACAGTTGAAGCGTGTGCCAGTCGTTTTTAGAACCCTGGTCGCAGAGCCCCCCCCAGCAGGTTTCTGTTTCGATGCGAATGTCTGCTTCCATCAGTTTTAAGCGATCCAAAGCTGCTTGATTGATAAACTGCATTTGTTGGGTTCTCGTTGAAAGTTCATGAAACCCAACGTGTTCGTTTGGGATCATTTGGTGGGTAAGCTCTTCAAGATATTCAATCAATAAATCAAGATGCGGGCCTTGAATCGGATGGTCTGCAAAGTTGACGGTTTTTGCAATTTTAATGGATTCTTTCAGCGCATCCATGGCTAAGTTATGAGATTGCCCCGGTAAAATTTTCCCATGTTCTAAAAGGCGATCTAAGAAATGCCCAATCATATAAACCATGCCTGCTGCAAAATGGGGTTTATTGTTTTTATAAAACTGTGTTTGGGCTTCTTTTGCAATTTTTAAGAGAGCTTGGAAAAACCCTTCTTCAAATGTAAGATCGCGTGCCACCAAAACTTCAAACGGTTTTTCAATGTTTAGGGAATGGCCAGGATCCAATTCTTTTTCTTTCCAAAACTCAAGAGCATTTCCCACAAAGCGGTCTTGATTGGAAAGCGCTAAATTTTCGATTCTGTACAAGAGGGGATGCGTGGGATAATCCATCTCTTTTTCCCAAGTAAAGATATAATGTTGTTCCACTGTTTCTTCTAAATGGGGTTCATCCATTTTGATGTGGATTGTTTCCGTTTCTGATCTCAAATCAAAAGAAATGTGATTTATGGGTGAAGAAGAATTAATAAAAAGGGAGAGTTTCAGTTTTGGTTTACTGTCCCAATCTTTGGATTCCCAAGGATGAATAAACTGGAGCTTTGCATCGATGATATTGAGTTGAAAGCCCATGTCTTCAAAAATGGAACCATAGATGGGGGGATACGTGTAAGCCCCCATGCCTTCATTCAGGATAATTGGAGCTGAATATGCACCCAATCTTTGCGCTGCTGCTGTGAGTCCTGCAACGTCGTAGCGGGGTAACATGGCCCATTCATTTGCGGCATAACTACACAAATGTCCTCGGGGTGTTGAAAGTAAAATCACCCACCCGCTATCAAAGGCGGCCCTACCCAGATTAAACGCAGGATCTGGGTGAATCAAAGCATCTCTAAAAATAAAACCTGGAATTTCAAGAGGGGGCATTTTTGGAGGCGGTAAAAGATCTGTAAAATAATTAAACTTTTCTGTTTTGCTATTATATTTCTCAATCATGGTTTGAGAATTAAAACTTGCGCCCGCCCATTTTGTAAGTTTTTGTGAAAAATACCCAGCAGAAGCAGCATTAAACAGGATTAAAAAGAGCTTTCCTTGGGGGCTTAAGCGTAATCCGCGAGATGCAAAAATAGGAATCATGACATAGGTATTAAATGCAAGGTTGTGAGCAAGTCCTGGAGATAAAAAGGGTCTGCCATCTAAAGTGCGTGCGATATATTCTGTGCCAACATTCATGGCGTCAGATAGGAAAGTAAAAAATAACATTTCTTTAAGCTTTCCATTTTTAAAACAACGAGAAAGATATCCAGATTTTTTTATTTGTTCATAGTCATAGATATGATCTAAGGTCTGTAAAATTTGGCCTCTTCGATTTAAAAGCTCTGTTTGGTCCCATGCGCGTACAATGAGGCGAGATCCTGTATTGCCTGTCCATCCGGCTTTGAGCATGAGTTTTAACTTTTCAAGCTTTTCCAGATCGGTGAGTTTGTCACCCAGCTTTTCGAGGTGTAGCAAGCGAGACAAAACATAGGCTTCTTCAGAGGCATCTAAAACTTGGGTGAGATGTTCGGCCTGGCGAAGTGTTATAGAGAGTTCCTGTGTGGACGTTATGCCGGCCTTTCGTTCAAGCCATCCCAGGGCTTTTACAGTTTTGGGTGCAAGCTTTAGCGCTTCTCCTTGGGTTCTTGCTGTATTCAATGCTTGGAGTAGACCCGCTTTGACACGCATTTGAAGGTAAAAATATTCTGCACGCTGAAAGTCTGAAATATTTTCAATGCGATGAAGTCTTTCTAATCGTTGCCACATGTTGAGCGTGGTTTGAGAAAAAAGTTTTGAAAGATCATCGACATGCAAGCCTTGGAAGGGGATCCACCCTTGAAGCTTTAGCGGATTTGTACCATTAAAAAATTTGTGCATGCGTTCAAAGGTCCAGCGTTCGAGACGAGAAATTTGAGGGGAGGCTAAATTCATTTGATGTAAAACGCGCTCAAAAGGGCGAAGATAAATTTGTCGGGCTTGCATGGACTTCATCATGGCATCGAGTTGTTCAGGTAGAAAAATTTCTTGGCCTGCTTTTAGCTTTCGAAGTTGACCCAGGCGCGTGACATAGGCGGCATCATCTGAAATGGCCAGCTCAGAAGCGCGCCAGGCTTTTAGCCAGTTTTTTCCTGTAGCCGCTGAAAGGGTTCCTCCTTGGGAAATTCCCAGGCCAAAGCGAATGTCATTTAAGCTGGCAATGTTTTTAATGAGTTTTTCTTTTTTAAGTTTTCGAATTTGAGAAATTTTTGTAAAGGTTGCAAGTGTCATGGCGGTATACCCAAGCATTTCTCCACCAAATTTTACTTTTTGAAACAGACTTTCTAAGTCTTGACGTTCTTCATCTGTAATGGAATCTAAAACATCGTAGCTTTCAAGTTGTGCTTCCAGGTTCCCTTTTAGGTCGAAACCAATCAAATCTACCAATCGGTCTGCATCCAATGGAAAGGAGGCAAAAAGGCCATTTAAAAAAGACTTTGAAGTTTGTTCCATTGTAAACGGAAAATTCATGGCTTGCGCAATTTTTTCTTGGCGTAAAATGCGGGCGTGATGCACCAGGCTTTCAAAATTTTCCATGTGAAGAGACGAGGTTTGATTGTAGTTTTTTGTATAATAAAGATCTTTGTCTTGAATCCAAAGCCCGCCATAGATGTCACCCGGAAGGGGATCAATCATTTCTATTTTTTTTAAGAAATTAGGATGAATGGTGGATTCTTCTAAATTGATTTGAAAAATCGTAATGCCACGTTCTCCCGAAGAAGCAAAAAGAAGGGGACCTGCATTCCCTTCAACCAGGGTGAGATTTAAAAGCGGGACATTGACGGTCCACTCGTTTATTTTTTGATCCAAGGAAGTTTGAAGGAGGATGGTAGATGTTTGTGAAACAGGGTCCCATGTTGAAATAAATTGTAGATCATTTTGAAAACGGCCTTCTAAAAAGACCGTGGAGGTGGCATGTTGATGGGGTTGAAATTCATCGATCATGAATTCTTCCGTTTGGCGTTTTAAGGTTTGGAATAAATACTGTTTTGAAATGCGATCAATGCCTTGGGTGTGGGTGAGATAAAGATCCTCTTCGCGTTCGTACACGGATGAAAAACGGGAAGAATGCGATTCAGGTTCAGGGCGTTGGGTGTGGAGGGTGACAGTTTGGAGTTCATCGTCGATTTTTGTTCGCGTTAAAAATATTTTTTGTGTGGGTGTATTTAAATAGCCCCGTCGATAGGCCAAAAGAAAATCCTGGAGAGTTGTCATTTCAGGGGATTCATCCCATTTTTCTATGGTAATAAAGTTTGTTTGATGCGCTTGCAGCAAATAAAAAGCATGGTTGGTGTGGATGGGTAAAAAGGAGGTCAGGATTTCTGCGTAAGCCAGGGGTGAAAGGACGAAAAAACATATTCCAGCCAAAAACAGCCGGCAAATGGTGGCTTTAAATTTACTCCCCCTCATTTCAAGGGAAAGAGGGTGCAAAAAAAAGGCCAAATAAAGCCAAAATTTAGGGCATTTTTAAATTTCTAAGACATTGAAATCACAGTGTTTTTTTATATGATCCGTCAGAATTTTAACACTGAGGGTGTGTATCTCATTGACATTGTCTAGGTTCTTTCCACACTTTATGATTAGAAGTGGGGCAGACCTACTCCCAGATGATTCAATGCGCGGAAGTAAAGCGCAGGAGGCGCCGTGTCGCAAGACACGCCGCCTCCGAGCCATGAAGCGCATGAATCATCTGGGAGTAGGTCTGTCTCTAGATTTGAATTATATGTTTACTGCAGTAAATGCGCTGCAATGACGAGGCGTTGGATTTCTGAGGTGCCTTCGTAAATTTCAGTGATTTTGGCGTCCCGGAAGAAGCGTTCTACGGGATAGTCTTTGGTATACCCATAGCCTCCAAAAATTTGGATGCCATCGGTTGTTACCCGCATCGCGGTTTCGGAAGCAAAAAGTTTGGCCATGGCAGCTTCTTGGGTGAATTTTTTACCCGCATCTTGAACCTGGGCGGCGCGGTGTACCAAAAGCCGTGCGGCGGAGGTGACGGTGGCCATGTCGGCCAAAAGCCATTGAATGGCTTGAAATTTGCCAATAACCTGGCCAAATTGTTCGCGTTCTTTGGCATACTGTGTGGCGGCTTCTAATGCCGCTTGGGCAATGCCAACCGCTTGCGCGCCAATGCCAATCCGTCCCCCGTCTAATGTGCGTAGGGCAATTTTAAATCCTTGGCCAACTTCCCCCAATACATTTTCTTTGGGGACTTTGACATCTGAAAAGAGAATTTGAGAGCACCCAGAGCCTTTAATTCCCATCTTTTTTTCGACTTTGCCCACTTCAACGCCTGCCCATGCTTTTTCAACAATAAAAGCTGAAATGCCTTTATTGCCCTTGGTTTTATCCGTCTTTGCAAAGACAATCAGGGTATCTGCTTGCGGGCCATTGGTAATAAAATTTTTGGTGCCGTTTAAAAGATAATGATGGACATCTTGAGTCGCCGTTGTTTTTTGGCTCCCTGCGTCTGAGCCTGCATCTGGCTCTGAAAGACAAAAGCAACCCAGTTTTTCGCCTTTTGCAAGGGGTGTGAGGTATTTTTCTTTTTGCGCATCGTTTCCAAAAAGTTGAAGCGGTTCACATACCAAGGAATTATTGACAGACATGATGACGGCCGTAGAGGCGCAGACTTTTGCAATTTCTTCTAAGGCAAGGACATACGAAAAGTGATCCATTCCGCTGCCCCCAAATTTTTCAGGAACGGAGATCCCCATGAGCCCCAGTTCAGAGAGTTTTTGAATTGAAGTCTTTGGAAATTCACCGGTTTTATCGCAGTGCGCCGCGGTTTTGGTTAGAACATCACGCGCCACATCTCGTGCCAAAGACTGGATCATTTGATGCTGCTCTGAAAGCAAGCTGTGCATGAATTGCACTGTATCTAAAACCGTTTATAAAAGTCAATCAATTGGAGGTGACAAAATTTGTCAGACATTAAATTTACATTATTTTTGATAAATTTCTATTTTCTTTTCGGTTTCTTTGCGTATAATAAAAGTTAGGGACAAAAAGTGGTACGTTTTTTGAAAATTCGTCCCTAATAAGATTCGGAAGTATAAACATGGCAGATAAATTTTGGGGCATATTTATTGGCGCGATTTTAGCGATCTTCATATATGGGGTGTATGCAGTCGGCTTTACAAGCGATATCCATGCACAAAGCCAGGAATTTAAGCTTTTAAGTGTCGTAGATGGCGGTATTTTGTATCAGAAAGATGTGTGTAGCCCCAATGCGTTTCGGCTTGTTTTTTCTTTTTCCCAAGATTTAAACTTAACGCCTGAGGAAAAACTTCGCCTCATTCAATTTTCCTATGACTTTAAAGATTTTATGGCCTCTCAGGCGCCCGAGCTTGAAAAGGCAGAAGAAGTTCAATTAACAGTTGAAACGGTACGTTTGATTGGGAATCGTCAAATTCAAATTGATTATATGACAAATGTTCAGATGCCAGATCAAATTGAAATTTCTTTTTTAGAAGAAGACTTTAATAAAATTATCAGTAAAACCCAAAAACATTTAATGCCGCTCCAAGATTCTCAAAAAATCCAAACCCTTTTGGTTGAGCATACAGCAATCAAACCTTGTCTGAAGTAATTCGAAGTCATTGATTTTCCTTTGAAAATTTTGTAAGCTCCATGCGTTTTATGTCTCAAAAAGAAGAACAATCGAAACGATTTTCAACACTCTCTGATCTTGAAATTAAGCCTTTGTATACAGCCCAAGATCTTAAAAACTTTAACCCTAAAACAGAACTGGCCGATCCGGGTGAGTTTCCCTATACACGGGGCATTCATAAAACCATGTATCGGGGGAAGCGTTGGACAATTCGTTTGTTTAGCGGGTTTGGAACGGCGGAAGAAACCAATCAACGATATCACATTCTTTTAGAGCGCGGACAGCATGGCCTCAGTGTTGCCTTTGATATGCCAACCCTCATGGGCATTGATTCGGATGATTCCCGAAGCCTGGGTGAAGTGGGAAAATGCGGGGTTGCGATTGATACTCTCGCCGATATGGAGAGACTTTTTCAAGGCATTCCTTTGGATCAAGTAACCACATCGATGACCATTAATGGCCCAGCCATTGTGCTTTTAGCCATGTATTTTGTGGTGGCGCAAAAACAAGGTGTTTCACTGGATAAAGTGGGGGGAACGATTCAAAACGATATTTTAAAAGAATACATTGCCCAAAAAGAATGGATTTATCCGCCCAGACCTTCCATGCGCATTATTCAAGACATGATTGTGTATTGTACACAGCATGCGCCTAAGTGGAATACCATTTCGATTTCGGGGTATCATATTCGAGAAGCGGGATCGACCGCGGCCCAAGAACTGGCATTTACCTTGGCAGATGGCCTTGGGTATGTGCAAGCTGGAATTGAGGCAGGCTTAGATGTCGACCAATTTGCGCCAAGGCTTTCTTTTTTCTTTAATGCACACAGCGATTTTTTTGAAGAGATTGCAAAATACAGAGCCGCCCGGCGCATGTGGGCGAGATTCATGCGCGATCGGTTTCACGCCAAAAATCCAAAGTCTTGGTTGATGCGCTTTCATACCCAAACGGCAGGGTGTAGCTTAACCGCGCAACAACCCTATAACAATATTGTGCGAACGGCGATTCAAGCACTCTCTGGCGTTTTAGGCGGAACGCAGTCTTTACATACCAACTCTATGGATGAAACACTTTCTTTGCCCACGGAACTTTCGGCGACGATTGCGCTTCGAACGCAACAAATTATTGCTGAAGAAACGGGAGTTGTAAACACGCCAGATCCTTTTGGGGGATCTTATTTTGTGGAAAGTTTAACCAATGAACTTGAGCGTCAGGCTTTAGACATGATTCAAAAAATTAATGAGATGGGGGGGATTATTCCGGCCATCGAACAAAACTATCCACAAAAAGAAATTGCCAGAGCCTCGTACCATTATCAAAAACAACTTGAAACCGGTGAAAAAGTGATTGTGGGGATGAATAAATATATTCAAAAAGAAGAAGGGCTCCCGATTGAAATTTTGTACATTGATGACAAAGCCCAAAAAAATCAAATTGCATCTTTGAAAAAAATAAAAGAAAAAAGAGATGAAAAAAAAGTGCAAGCTGCGCTTCAAAGGTTAAGAAAGGCAGCTGAGGGAAAGGACAACCTGGTGCCACCGATCATGGAGGCGGTTTCGCTTTATGCAACCCTCGGTGAAGTGAGTGATACGATGAAAGAAATTTTCGGAACATATACAGAAAGGTCTGTGATTTAATGCGACCGCTTCGTTTATTGGTTTCTAAAGCAGGTCTGGATGGGCATGACAGGGGCGTAAAAGTTGTTGCCCGCGCTTTAAGAGATGCCGGGGTTGAAGTCATTTATACAGGGCTGCATCAAACCCCAGAAATGATTGTGGCTTCTGCGTTACAAGAAGATGTCGATGCCATTTGCGTTTCGATTCTTTCGGGGGCCCATTTGGCACTGATTGAAAAAATTCAAAAACTTTTAAAAAGCAAAAAACTCTCTCACTTACCCGTCATTTTAGGCGGCATTGTGCCCGATGAAGATTTTAAAAAGCTTGCAAAGTTGGGCGTACAAAAAATCTTTACCCCCGGCGCTTCGCTTCAAGAAATTGTGACCTATGTCAAGTCGCATATCCAGCCACAAGTGTAAATTTTATTTTCTTCCGATCTAAAAAGTTATTAAGAACAAATAAATGGACGGAAATCCGACCCCATTTTTTAGGGCTTATTTTTGTAAGTCACTAATTTCATTTAGCTTTTGTGATTACATCGCTGGCATGAATCTTGTATTAAAATTTACTCATTTCTGAGGTTCCAAAATGGAACCTCAAAGGAGGAAAACATGTCAATAAGGACTGAAATTAGAGGGCTGGATATAGAAAAAAAGATCTATCATATCAGAGGGAAGCGGGTCATGATTGATCATGACCTAGCACAGCTTTATCAAGTCAAAACAAAAGAACTAAACAAAGCGGTAAAACGAAATCTAATTCGATTTCCTGCTGACTTTATGTTTCAGTTAACCGATCATGAGGCTGCATCTTTGAGGTCACAATTTGTGACCTCAAAGAAAGGACAAGGCGGCAGACGCTACCTTCCATATTGTTTTACCGAACAAGGTGTAGCCATGCTCTCAAGCGTTCTTCACAGTAAACGAGCCGCATTCGTTAATATCGAAATCATTCGGACCTTTGTGAGATTACGAGAAATGATTATTTCTCATAAAGATTTGCAACAAAAAATTTCTGAAATGGAACAAAAATATGATGATAATTTTAAGGTTGTATTTAAGGCGCTTCGTGAGCTTCTGGTAGCACCAAATATAGATAGGCCAAAAAAACGTATTGGGATTAGGGGGAATGATTAGCCCAGATAAATATCCTTGAATTGTTCCAAGCCCTTCTTGCATACTATTTTATAAGGAGGCAACATGAAACTAAATCTGAAAGCATTTGCATTAACGTGTGGGATTTTTTGGGGTGTATCGATGTTTCTCATGACCCTTTGGGTGGTCAATTTGGGAAGCGGTTATAACGCGCTTTTAGAAAGTTTTCGCTCTTTTTACATTGGATACACCATTTCCAATGTGGGAAGTGTTTTGGGGTTGATCTATGGTTTTTTAGACGGCCTCATTGGGGGCGCCATTTTTGTTTGGATTTATAATAAACTCGCGAAATAATTTATTTTAGATTTTCAAAAACCTCTTCAATAAAAAACTGGGTTTTGGGTGGAATTTTATTTTTAGGATAAAACGACTCAATGATTTCAAAAACCTGTTTTGCATTTTTTAGCTTTAAATGACGAATTAAAGAAATAACATCTTCTCGGTCATGGGTGTCCCACCGGGCACTCATACATTTCATGGAAAGCATATACGAGGGTTCGGGTGCCCAAACTCTTAAATTTGAAAGTTGCAGCACATCTTCTTTTTGAAACGAATCTCTTAAATATCCTTTGGCTGCGTCGTTGAGCCAGTCTGAATCAAGATGGTATTCTGTGGCAATTTCGTCTGCCAACTTACGGATGACATGGGAAGGATGAAAAATGGCATCGATATCGCGTGTGGCCTGACGGGTTTGATAGACGAGGCACATGACAGCGCCGCCAATGATTCCAATTTCACCTATTTCACCTTGTTCAAATAATTTTTGATTTAAGACTTCAAAGAGTTCTTGAATTTGTTTTGCGCTTAACATTGCTAGGCCCTTTCTAAAAAGTTCTTGAGAACAAATATATTATTTTTACGAAAATAAATAGGCGATTCTAAAATGGCAGAGGCTTTGAGTGCTTCACTTTCTGAAACAAACCAGGGGGTTTTTAACATAAATCTTTTCTTTGCCCATGTGGGTGCGTTCATTTGAACTTCTTGGCATAAAGTTTGAACCATCGAAGCTAACAGTGCTTTTAGTTTTGGATCCAGTATATGTGGGGGCGGTAAGAGAATCAGCCTGGGGTCTAAGGTTTTTCGAAAATGGTCTACAAAATTAAAAAAATGAATTTTCCAGGATGAAAAACCATCTTTGATGACCTGATATCCAATGCCAAGGGTGGAAAGTTCTGGAGTACATGTATCGGGGCAGGCCATGACGTTCAGTTCCAGATTTAAGGTGTGGGCAACAGAAGCAATGCTTTGCAGCTCAAGATTTGGGTGTGCTGCCTCTACATGTCTTAGCGTGATGCGTGAGACATGCGCCTGCTTTGCCATCTGGGCTTCTGACATATGTTTTTGCTTACGAAGCATTCGAAAAGGAGCTAAGATATTATATATTTTACTATACATGCCATGTATAGTATAACATACAACTTGGATGTGTCTAGGGCTTTAAATTTATACCAATTCAAACCACTGAATGTCTAAAATAGATCCTGTGCGCTGATCTTGAGGCAGGAATTTGGGTTTTACGGTGGCGCCGATGGTCAATTTTTTTCCATTGGGATGAACGTAGTGAACCAGGTGTCCTTCAACGCCTTTAAACCCAATCAGTCCAACCGTGATGGGGCTATCGAGGGGTTGTCCATCTAAGTTTTTAAAGAGGGTTGTGTAAGACTGCAGCACGCCAGGCGTTGTCACAGGGGCTGTTTTTTCAAGGCGTGTGAAGGTTCTTTCATCATACAAACGGGCGGGTAGCACCATTTGATTTGATGTGGGAAGAACGCTTGCTAAAATTTTTCCGTCTTTGAGTCCCAATAAAAACTTTTCATACCCTACGCCCGATGTATACAAGCTTTCAAAATCCATCGATCCTTCAACCGATTTTATTTTTTGATTATCTAAGTTTTGATTTAAGATTGTCATATGTTCTCCTTTACAGCGGTTTCCAATACTGAATATCTGTAATATCCCCTTTTCTTTCTTCCTTACGCTTCCAAACCGCTTTTACTTTCATTCCAATTTTGATGTCTTTGGGGGCCACTTCATCTAAAACATGCATGATGCCATGTCCTTTTGTGGCGCCATCAATTTCAATCACAGCGGGTAGGTGCGGATGCTCTACGCGTGAAGCATCCCAATTGACATAGCAAATCGAAAATGTGTTGATGCGGCCTGTATCCTTCAAAACCCGCCATTCAATATTGGATCCCATACACAATTCACAAAACACGCGTGGGGGGACAACCGTCCGGTCGCATTTTTTACAATAAGTGCCGAGGATTTTTCCTTCTTTGAGGCCTTGCAGGTATTTTCCAATGCCTTGGCCAGTATCCCAAGCGTAAAATGCATTGGATCTGGATTTTGTGGTGAGGACATGTCCATTTTCAAAATCTTTTCCTTTTAAAGGGGTTCCTTTTAAATTCATGTTTCGCTCCTTAATTTCTAACAATAATGACCGTTCCCACTTGCATTAAATCGCCCCAGGCTTGCGCCAAACCATATTTGGGTTTTCCAGGGACTTGTCTTGCTTCTGCTTCTCCGCGAAGTTGCCAAAAAAGTTCACACACTTTCATGAGGCCTGCCGCTGCAATGGGATTTCCCACCCCTAAAAGTCCACCGGATGGACAAGAGGGCATATTACCTGTGCGTTGTGTCACGCCATCAATCGCAAGTTGTGGGGCTTTGCCTTTGTCTGCCAAAAGTAATCCTTCCAAATGGTGACATTCTTTATACGCAAACGGATCATACGGTTCTACAATATTAATTTGTTTTTTGGGTTCTTTGATGCCTGCCATTTTATAGGCCAAACGTGCCGCGTTTTCGACATATTGTGGATACGCTAGGTCTCGATTGGTCCAATAAGACGTATCTAAATTCCAACCCACACCACTGATCCAAATGGGTTTTGGTGTGATTTTTTTTGCGCGTTTTTTATTGGCTAAAATCACTGCACAGGCACCATCTGAAGTGGGCGAAACCATTTCACGATGCACGGGCCACGCTAAAACTTCGGAGTTCACAACTTCTTCCAATGTAATTTCTTTTCCAAGCTGTGCGGCTGGATGTTTAATGGCATTATTTTTATTTTTCACAGACACATGGGCGATGTCTTCAATCGTAATCCCATAAGTTTGCATGTATCGATTCATTTCCAGTGCAAAAATCCAAAGCAAATTGGGTTTTAGCGGGCGTTCTGTCATATTATCAAAAATCGTTAAAAATGCGCCTTGGGGATGCGGTTGAAAACTCGACATTTTTTCTTCACACACAACAAGTGCGGTTTCAAATTGGCCAGATGCAATATGATACCACCCCTGAATGGGTGAAAATACGCCTGTACCGCCGCCCACATAGCCGCGCATATAGGGTTTCTTAAAAGCGCCCGAGCCATCGGATAAATATTCCCCTTTCATATGAATGCCATCAAATGCATCTGGGGCGGTGCCATGAATGACGCAATCGATGTCATCTAAAGTCATCTCCGCTGAATCCAGTGCCGCTCTTACGGCTTCAAAACAAAGTTCTTTGGGTGTTTCTTTGGCTCTACGCATGAATTTCGTCATGCCTGCGCCAACAATTGCGACTTCGTCTTTACCGCTCATCTTAAGCTCCCTTCCTGCTATAGATTACAGTGATGCCACTTGTTGTGGGAACCCCGCGCCATGAAAACGCAAGCCCTGTATTTGCTTTTTTAAGTTGTCTGGGGCCTGCTTCGCCACGGAGTTGTTTGATCATTTCTACGGTGCGTAAGCCCCCACTTGCGTCATGAAACGTGCCCACGCCCAAGGTGCCTCCAGAAACATTGGTAGGCATTGCTCCATCTGGATCCAGCGCTCCATTTAAGAGGGCGTTTCCAGATTTCCCTTTGTCATAAATCCCCAGTGCTTCTAAATGTTGGAGTTCTTTAAAGGCGTAGGTGTCATCGATTTCAAAAAAATCAATTTGTGTTTTTGGATTTTTAATTTTGGCTTGTCTGTAGGCCATTTGTCCGGAAAGTTTGGCATAATCGCAGGTATCCCAAGCGCGTGTTTCTAAAGAAGGCGAATCTGAAATCCAGCCACAGCCTCGAATCCAAATGGGTTTTTTATTCAACTTTTTTGCTTTCTTTGCATTGGCCAAAACAAAAACAAATGCACCATCAACAGGAGATGCTTTTTGAAGATGGGTGAGTGGGCGAAATGTTTCTTCGGAATCTAAGACCTCTTGCACTGTTAGGTTTTGGGCATGGCAGCTTAAATCATTTTTAAAAGCGTTTCTTTTATTTTTAATCACAACTTCTGCGCAGTGTTTTAACGTATTTTTTGAAACATGTAAAAAGCGTTGCATGTCTAATGCTGCAAAGGCATGTGGGTTTACATTTAAAGGTCGCGTTAAAATCGGGTCTGTCGCGTAATGGGTAATATGATCCAAAGATTTTACATTGGAAAGTTTGGAATGTGCTTCGACAACCACAATATCTTGTTGGCCTGTTTGAATATTCATGACCGCAGTTGCAATGCCATGCAGAAGATCTCCTGTAATCGTATGCATGGGTTTCTGAACCCCGCCTAATTGGTCTGGGGTATATTCATCAAAAATGGAAGTGCCTTCGATAAAATCTTCAGCGCAAGTTACAAACCCATCGATGTCTTTGTGTGAAGGAAGGTTGGCATCATGATAGGCTTTGATGGCTGCTTCATAGATCATTTCCTTATAGGAAACTTCTGGCGTTAAAGGTCTGGGGGACGTGTATCCCATTCCCACAATGGCAACTGAATTTGACATGTTTTTCTCCTTTGCGTGTACCACCTAACTC
>MGRI01000099.1:500-4835 GCA_001798105.1 Deltaproteobacteria bacterium RIFCSPHIGHO2_02_FULL_40_11 | reverse complement strand
ATGCCAGACACATGCCTTCTTATGTTCCTTTCCTTAGATTTCAGCGAAGCTCAAATCTAGCATTCCCAAATGACTTGTAAGGGAACTTCAAAAAATGGTAGACATATACACAAAAAAGGAGTTTGAAAAATGTCTAAAGATCCGCTTGCGACAACGACAGATTTGGTCCAAAAAACATACCAGAAATCCAAAAAGAATATTGAAATCATGCGCAAGCGTTTGAAGCGCGGACTCACACTTTCTGAAAAAATCGTTTTTGGACATTTGCAAGACGCTCAAAATCAAGACTTAGAAAAACAAAAAAGTATTTTAACCCTCATGCCCGATCGGGTCATTATGCAAGATGCCACGGCCCAAATGGCCATGCTTCAATTTATGCAATCTGGGATTCAAAAAGCAGTTCTGCCATCCACCATCCATTGTGATCATTTAATTCAAGCCTATGTGGGCGCCAAAAAAGACATCGAAGTTGCCATTGAAGCCAATCAAGAAGTGTATGATTTTTTAAAGTCCGCCAGCCATAAATATGGCATTGGATTTTGGGGCCCAGGATCCGGCATTATTCATCAAGTCTTTTTAGAAAACTATGCCTTTCCCGGAGGCTTTGTCATTGGAACAGATTCTCATACGCCAAATGCTGGGGGCCTCTGCATGGTGGCGATTGGGGTGGGGGGCGCGGATGCTGCTGAAGTCATGGCGGGTTCTAATTTTGAAGTTTTGTATCCTAAAGTGATTGGCATAAAACTGACAGGAGAACTTTCCGGCTGGACGGCACCCAAAGATATTATTTTAAAAGTATGTGAACTTTTAACCACCAAAGGGGGGACCAATTGCATTTTAGAATATTTTGGTCCTGGCACAGCGTCCATTTCACTCACTGGAAAAGCAACCATTACCAATATGGGGGCAGAACTTGGGGCGACGACTTCTGTATTTCCCTACGATGCATCTTCTGCGCGCTATTTAAAAGCAACGCATCGCTCTGATCTTCAAAAATTATCCGATGAAGTAAACGACGAACTTTTAAGCGCCGACCCTGAAGTCTTTCAAAACCCAAAAAAATATTATGATAAAGTGATTGAAATTAATTTATCAGAACTGGAACCCCATATCGTAGGCCCGCATTCTCCGGATGTGGCGCGGTCGATTTCAAACTTACCTGCAGAAGTCAAAGAGAAGAAAGAGTGGCCCAAAACACTTTCTGCCTGTCTCATTGGAAGTTGTACCAATTCCTCTTACGAAGATTTAACGCGTGTTGCCGATATTGCGCGTCAAGCCAAAGCCAAGGGGTTAAAAGTAAAAACAAATCTGATGATTACCCCAGGCTCTGAAATGATTTATGAAACCATTCAACGAGACGGCATTTTAGAACTTTTAGAATCTGTAGGCGCAAAAGTGATGGCCAATGCCTGTGGTCCTTGTATTGGACAATGGCGCAGAGAGGATACAAAAAAAGGTGAGACCAATGCCATTTTAACGTCTTACAATCGAAACTTTCCGAGAAGAAATGATGGCAATCCTCAAACCCTGGCCTTTATTGGAAGCCCAGAAATTGTGATGGCCATGAGCTTTGCAGGCAGCCTTACGTTTAATCCTTTAAGGGATACTTTAACAAATGAAAAAGGCGAAAAAGTAAAATTTGATATTCCCAAAAAGGCAGATGAACTCCCTCAAAAAGGTTTTTCAGATAAAGTGGTCAATTATTTCCCCCCCAAAGGGGATGAACCTAAAATTATGGTGGCCGAGCAAAGTGAACGACTCCAAATTTTAGAACCCTTTCAAGCCTGGGACGGCAAAGATTTTAAAGAATTGCCTGTTCTTTTAAAAGCAAAAGGGAAATGTACCACAGACCATATTTCTCCGGCAGGGCCTTGGTTAAAGTACAGAGGGCATCTGGATAAGATTAGTGACAATATGTTTATTGGCGCGGTCAATGCGTTTACGTCGGAACCCGGAACAGGGATTAATTTAAACAATAAAGAATTAGACCAGCCTCTTTCTGGAATTGCCAGAGAATATAAGTCGCACGGTTTGGGGTGGGTGGCCATTGGCGATGAAAACTATGGCGAAGGATCTTCCAGGGAACATGCGGCCATGTCGCCCAGGCATTTGGGATGCCGGGCTGTCATTGTGAAAAGTTTTGCGCGGATTCATGAGACGAATTTGAAAAAACAAGGTATTTTGCCCCTGACCTTTGCCGATCCTTCAGATTACGAGAAAATTCGTGCGCATGACTTTGTCTCTCTTTTAAACTTAAAAACAGTGGCGCCCGGTTCGATTGTAGAATGCGAACTGTTTCACTCGGATGATAACGAGAGAGAAAAAATAAAACTAAAGCATTCTTTAACCCAAGAGCAAATTGAATGGTTTAAGGCGGGGTCTGCCATGAACACTTTTTCAAAAAGATCTGCTGCTGAATGAATATGTCGGACGCGTTTGTTCATCTTCATCTTCACACACAATTTTCACTTTTAGATGGGGCCATCAAAATTCCAGATCTCGTTCGAAAGTGTAAAGAATTTGAGATGCCAGCCGTTGCGATGACAGACCACGGCAATATGTTTGGCGTCGTTGAGTTTTATATCACAGCCAAAAAAGAAGGGATTAAGCCCATTTTGGGATGTGAAGTATATGTGGCGCCAGGCTCTAGGCTTCAAAAAGAAATTCCAAAAGGCATGGGGATTGATGATCCTTACTATCATTTAACCATTTTATGCATGAATCAAACAGGGTATAAAAACCTGTGCCGATTGATTACCAGAGCGAATTTCGAAGGTTTTTATTATAAACCTAGAATCGACAAAGACATTTTAAAGGAACATTCGGAAGGCCTGATTATTTTATCGGGCTGTTTAAGTGGGGAATTGGCGCAAACCCTTCACAATGGTCAAGACGAAAAAGCTGAAAAACTCATTCATTGGTATAAAGATGTTTTTAAAGATCGTTTTTATTTTGAAGTGCAACCCAATCACCTGCATGAACAAGATAAATTGAATGCCATTTTAAAAAAATACAGCCAAAAATTTGAAGTGCCCTTGGTGGGGACGGGAGATTGTCATTACCTTCATCCGGAAGATGCAAGTGCCCAGGAAGTTCTTTTATGTGTGCAAACAGGAAAAACGCTGGATGATGAAAGCCGCATGAAATTTGGATCTCAAGAATTTTATTTTAAAGAGGCGGCGCTCTTACGTGAAGAATTTTTGGATTTTCCGGGGGCCAGTGATAACACCCTTAAAATTGCAGATCTGTGTGATGTTAATTTTGAGCTCAATAAAATTTATCTTCCTAAAATTGAGCTTCCGGGGAAAAAAAGTTTAGATGATCATTTAAAAGATATGGCCATTCAAGGCTTCAAAGACCGAATTTCGGAATGGAAGAAGCCTCCGCTTAAAGGCGATTTAAAAACAGTTACGCAAAAATATCAGTCTCGTCTTGAGGAAGAACTTCAAATTATTCAAAAAACAGGGTTTGCAGGTTATTTTTTAATTGTTTCAGATTTTGTAAACTATGCGCAAAAAAAAGGAATTCCCGTGGGCCCGGGGCGGGGGTCGGCTGCGGGATCTTTGGTGGCTTACTGTCTTCGAATTACCAATATCGATCCACTTCCCCATAATCTCATTTTTGAGCGATTTTTAAATCCAGAGCGGGTCAGCATGCCCGACATGGATATCGATTTTTGTATGAATCGAAGAGACGAAGTCATTGCCTATGTGACGGAAAAGTACGGCAAAGAAAACGTGGCTCAAATTATTACATTTGGAAAGTTGCAAGCCAAGGCAGCCATTCGAGACGTGGGAAGAGTGTATGGTTTTTCTTATGGGGAAGTGGATCGAATCGCAAAACTGGTTCCCAATGTTTTAAATATTTCTCTCAAAGAAGCCATTGAGCAAGAACCCAAGCTCAAAGAATTTTATGAAAAAGATGACCGCATCAAACAACTTTTAAATACAGCTTTAGCGTTAGAGGGATTATTACGTCATGCTTCCATTCATGCAGCGGGGATTGTGATTGCCAATCGGCCTTTGGTCGATACCATGCCCCTTTTTCGGGGGAAAGACGGCGAGGTTGTGACATCCTTTGACATGAAACATGTTGAAAAGGTGGGATTGATTAAATTTGATTTTTTGGGATTGAAAACACTTACCTTGATCGACAATGTGGTGCGTCGCATTCATGAACATTTTGACCCTCAGTTTGATATCCATAAAATTGATTTTACAGATAAGAACGTTTATGAGCTTTTTTCCAAGGGAGATACCGTGGGTGTTTTCCAATTTGAATCTTCAGGGATGCGTGAACTTTTAGGGAAATTAAAACCCGCCCGGTTTGATGATA
>MGRI01000099.1:0-474 GCA_001798105.1 Deltaproteobacteria bacterium RIFCSPHIGHO2_02_FULL_40_11 | reverse complement strand
CCGGGTCCCATGATGCATCTCGATAACTTTATTGCCAGACGACATGGAAGAGTAGAAGTAAATTATTTACTCCCTCAACTCAAAGACGTTCTACAAGATAGTTATGGCATTATTGTGTATCAAGAACAGGTCATGAAGATTGCAAACGTCCTTGCCAATTACTCTTTGGGAGAAGCAGATCTGTTGCGCCGAGCCATGGGGAAAAAAAATGTTTCTGAGATGACGCGTCAAAAAGAACGTTTCATGAAAGGGGCCAAAGAAAATAAAATTAATTTAAAAAAGGCGGAAGAAATTTTTGAGCTCATGGCAAAATTTGCAGAATATGGCTTTAATAAATCCCATGCCCAAGCCTACGCGTACATTGCTTTCCAAACTGCGTATCTCAAACATTATTACAGGCTTTTCTTTATGTCTGAAATGCTGACCATGGAAATGGAAAATACAGATAAATTAACGCGCTATATTTATGATTGC
>MGRI01000098.1:7233-16234 GCA_001798105.1 Deltaproteobacteria bacterium RIFCSPHIGHO2_02_FULL_40_11 | reverse complement strand
TTTTTAATCCAAGAGAGCCCTTCATAAACAGAATCTTGCCGCTGCTGCCCCCCTTGAATAACGCTCAGAACTTTTGAAAGACCATACACAGAAAGTTGTTTTTGAATCTCTAGAACATGTTCTCTTGGAAAAACCAAAAGAATTTTATCAATCAAAGCACTTTCTTGAAAAGCTTTAGCGGTATGCACCCAAAGGGGCTTACTCTCTAATTTTTGAAATTGTTTTAAAAGGCCATTCGAAGATTGGAACCGTGTTCCCTGACCTGCACAGACTATGACTGCAATGGAAGCCATCGGTAAGGGTCACAAAAATTTAGGCGGCTGGAAGAACAATCTTGGCTGCTTTTTTCCCAAAAATTTTATGAATTTCTTTTTCAATGGTTTCTTCTTTAACTTTTCTTGCTAAAGAAAGTTCTTTGACCAAAAGACTGCGAGCCGTATCAAGCATTTTTCGTTCCCCAAAGGAAAGATCTTTTTCAACGCGCAATAAGAATAAATCCCTTAAAACAGCTGCAATTTCATGCACCGATCCTGTTTTAATTTTTTCCATATATTCTCGATATCTACGATTCCAAGTTTGATGGTCTAATTTTACTTTACGTTTTCTTAAAATCTTAAAAATATCATCCACTTGTCTACGCGGAATAACCTCGCGAAGCCCCACAGATTCTACGTTATCTGTTGGAACCATAACGGTCATTTCATTATCCAATATCTTTAAAATATAAAAAGACTGCTTTTTTCCAGAAATTTCTTTTGTTTCAATCGACTGTACCACACCGACCCCATGGGCTGGGTATACAGCGTGATCGCCAATGTTAAATGATGCCATATTTTATCCCCCTAGATCAGGCTTTATAACACATTGCGTTGTAAATAGCAATTTACGTGCCAAAGGCACCGTTAAAAAAAGACAATAATTTCAAGCAGTTTGAAGGTCTTTTTTTAAAAAAAATATAAAAATGTCAAAACCTTGAACAATGTGATTAAAAAATAGGCTCTATTTTTAAGTGGTGCCGAAGAAGAGGCGTGGGATCAGGACAACCCCTTTTTGGTTCCTTTGGAACGCCCTGTTCCCAAATCTGTTTTTCGACCTTGTGATTTATGGGAATGGATAACATCTTCAGCTTGTCTTGCTTTTCTAGATTCTTGTTTTGCTCTCACTTCACTTTTTTGATTATGTTTATCTTCTTTTTTGGCTTCTTTTTTACTTTTTGCCTTTTTTTCTGCCTCAAGCTGCTCTTCTTCTGTTTTGGGTTTTCGCGTTTTTATAATTCGTGGTTCTTTTTCTTTCGAAGGATCTGGTAAAATTTCAATCAAACTTAAAGCTGCGCCATCCCCTTTTCGATTTCCCAAATGATAAATTCGCGTAAAACCACCATTCCGATTTTTAAATCTTGGCCCATACACTTCAAAAAGTTTTTGAAAAGCATCTCTTTCAAAAACAGTTTGTCGAACCAAACGCTTCGCATGCAAGTCCGCTCTTTTTCCCAAAGAAATAATGGGGTCTGCAAAACGTTTCAATTGTTTTGCTTTGGTCTGGGTTGTTTGAATCCGTTCATGCTTCAAAAGGGCCGTTAATAAATTTCGTAACTTTGCTTTACGATGGGAGGGATTAGCTCCTAATTTTCCTCGTAGTTTTTGATGTCTCATATATGTAAGGCCTCAGTTTTAGAAGATACGTCGTTCTCAATCGTTAGTGTAGCGCGCCTTCTCCTTTTTTCTCTTTCAGTTTCTTTAAGAAACGTTCGTCTGGGAATCCTTCTATTCTCATCCCCAAGCTCAATCCCATTTGTGCAAGAATTTCCTTAATCTCATTCAATGATTTTCGCCCAAAGTTCTTCGTACGAAGCATTTCATTTTCTGTTTTTTGAATCAATTCACCAATCAACTGAATATCTGCATTTTTTAGACAATTTGCAGAACGCACAGATAGCTCTAATTCTTCGACGGTCTTATACAGATTTTCATTGATCTGGCCTTCTTGTTGATACGCTTCCTGTGCTACTTCCTCTGTTTCTTCAATTTCATCAAAATTGATAAATACTTGAAGTTGATCTTTTAAGATTTTAGAGCTTACAGCGACAGCATCTCGGGCTGTAATGGCACCATCTGTCCAAACTTCTAAGGTTAATGCATCATAGTCTGTCATTTGTCCTACACGAGCATTTGTAACATTGTAATTTACTTTCTTTACAGGTGAAAATAATGCGTCCACTGCAATGGACCCAATCGGATCATCTGCAGACTTATTTTGTTCCGCTTTTACATAGCCTCTGCCACGCTTTACAGTCACAAGCACATTGAATTTTCCACCTTTACCCAAAGTTGCAATATGGTGCGTCGGATTTAAGACTTCAACAATTCCATCTGTTTGAATGTCTTGAGCGGTTATTTCTCCTTCACCTTCTTTTTCAATACGCAGTGTTTTTTCATCTGCGCCATCCATTCGAAAGCGAACTTCTTTTAAGTTTAAAATAATATCTGTAACATCCTCTGTAACATCAGGAATGGTTGTAAATTCATGTAAAACACCCTCAAATCGAACTGAGGTAATCGCCACCCCTGAAAGGGATGACAAAAGCACACGTCTTAAAGAATTTCCAAGTGTGATTCCATATCCTCTTTCCAAAGGACGTATTTCAAACTTACCAAAGTTTTTTGTCTCCTTTGACTCTTGTGCAAGAACTTGTTTTGGTCGAATTAAATCTCTCCATACAGCATACATAATTGTTCCTCCTTTATCCTTTCTCTTATCTCTTATCGTGAATAATACTCAACAATGAGGTTTTCTTGAATGGGCACTGTAATATCTTCACGTTTGGGGGATCTTTTGATTGTTCCTTTAAAACTTTTAGGATCTACTTCAAGCCAAGCTGGGATTTCACGTCGTTTCACAGCTTCAATTGCAGCCAAAATAGGCTTTAATTCACGGCTTTTTTCTTTCACTTCAACAAGATCTCCTTCTTTGACTTGATGCGAAGGAGAATCCATTCTTTTCCCATTGAGTGTAAAATGCTTATGACGAATCAGCTGTCTGGCTTGATTTCGAGATTCAGCATATCCCATTTGATAGATAACAGAATCCATTCTACTTTCTAAACTAGATAACAAAACTTCACCGGTCACACCTTGTTGCTTTGATGCTTTTTGAGCAATGCTTTCAAACTGTCCTTCTAAAAGACCATAGAGTCTTCGAACTTTTTGTTTCTCTCTCAATTGAAGCGCATATTCAGAAAACTTTGTTCGTCCTTGTCCATGTTGCCCTGGCGGATAGGATCTTCTCTCAAAGGAACATTTTTCTGTAAAACAACGATCGCCCTTCAGAAAAAGTTTCAAGTTTTCTCGGCGACACGTTGTACATACTGAATTGCCATGCGCAAGCATTACACTCTCCTTCTTTTCGATGGCCGACATCCATTGTGCGGAATCGGTGTAAGATCTTTAATATAAGTTACCCTTAACCCAACGGACTGAAGTGCTCGTAATGCAGCTTCACGTCCTGCACCTGGGCCCTTCACATATGCACTCACAGTTTTTAAACCATACCCATCCATGACTTTTCGAGCGGCATCCTCTGTGGCAATTTGAGCTGCAAAAGGCGTTCCTTTTCTGGCGCCTTTAAATCCCTTAGCCCCAGCCGAAGACCATCCCAAAACATTTCCTTTAGCATCCGTAAATGTAATCAGCGTATTGTTAAACGTTGCCTGTATATATAAATTTCCTGCTGTTACAGAACGCTTTATTTTTTTCTTTTTAACTTTCGGCTCTTTTTGAGCCTCAGCTGCTTGTTCTGTGGGTTGCGTTGATTCTACTGTTTCTTTTGCTTCTTCAGCCATAAATGCTTAACCTTTCAATGCTTTCACTGATTTTTTACCGGCCACTGTTTTACGTGGTCCTTTGCGTGTTCGCGCATTGGATTGTGTTTTTTGACCTCGAACCGGTAAATTTTTTCGATGCCGAATTCCACGATAGGTTCCTAAATCGACCAACCGCTTAATATTTAACGAAATTTCCCGACGAAGATCTCCTTCAACCGTATGTTGTTTTTCAATAATAGCTCTTAATTTAGAAACATCATCTTCTGTAAGTTTATCCGTACGCAGATTGGGATCAATCCGAACAGCATCTAAAATCTTTTTAGATGTAGATCTCCCAATTCCAAAAATGTATGTTAAACCTATTTCAACTCTTTTATTTCGAGGTAAATCAACCCCTGCAATCCTTGCCACTTATAATGCTCCTACACGCGTTAACCTTGTCGCTGTTTATGCTTTTTAATGGGACATATGACACGTACAACACCACGTCGACGTATAATCTTACATTTTGCACAAATTTTTCGGACAGATGATCTAACTTTCATAATAAATTCAATAGCCTAACGAAACTGGGTCATTATATTGATCCACCCTCAAATGTCAATAACTTCCTCTACTTTTTATTTTTCTCGATAGACAATTCGTCCCTGACTTAAATCATAAGGGGAAAGCTGCAAGCGGACCTTATCTCCTGGTAAAATCTTAATGTAAAACATACGCATTTTACCTGAGATATGAGCCAAGATAACATGCCCATTTTCCAGCTTCACCTTAAAACGTGCATTTGGTAACGTCTCAAGCACGGTACCTTCAACTTCAATTGCATCTTCTTTTGACATGTATTTTCTCTCCTATATCGTTAATACTTCTGGCCCATTGTCTCCCAACGCAATCGTGTGTTCAAAATGAGCGGAAAGTTTTCCATCCACAGTCACAGCTGTCCAACCATCTTCTAAAACCATTACATCTGGATCCCCCTGATTCACCATGGGTTCAATGGCAAAAACCATCCCCGTTTTTAAAACAGGGCCTTCCGCTGGACGTCCATAGTTTGGGATGGGAGGATCTTCATGTAATTCATGCCCAATCCCATGTCCCACAAATTCACGCACAACAGAATATCCATGTTTTTCAACATAAGATTGAACTGCATGGGAAATGTCTGACAACCGATGCCCTACTTGCATCTGATCAATCCCTTTCCATAATGATGCTTCGGTTACTTTTAATAATTTTTGTTTTTCTTCAGAAATGGAACCCACGCCGACGGTCAAAGCGGAATCTCCATAAAATCCTTCATAAATCACACCAAAATCAATACTTAAAAGATCTCCCTCTTGAACAATACGCTGTTTGGATGGAATTCCATGGACAACTTCCTCATTAATCGAGGCACAAATACAATGTTGAAAGCCACGATATCCCTTAAAAGCGGGCCGAACATGAAATTGATCAATCAGTGTTTCTGCACGTTGATCCAGCTGATAGGTTGAAATGCCTGGGCGAACCATGGCTTTTAACTCTTGCAGAATTTTAGACACAATTTGTCCACTTTTACGCATTTTTTCAATTTCACGTTGTGATTTTAAAACAATCATATAAAGCACGCCAGCGCGTTTTGAATTCTTAAAGATACTTCTTCAATTGTCCCTAAACCATTCACTTTTTGAAGCATGTTTTTCTTTTGATAATACTGAATTAAAGGTTCCGTTTGCTTTTGATATTCGATCAATCTTTTTTCAATTGTAGATCGCTCATCATCTTTTCTCTGAACCAATCCACCGCCACATAAGTCACATACCCCTTCTTTTTGAGGTGGGTTAAATTGTAGATGATACATTTGAGAACAAGAGGAACATGTTCTACGCCCCTCTAATCTTTGGACGAGTTCTTTTTGATTCACATCTAAAGCTAAAACGCCATCTATTTTAGAAATTTCCCCCAAAGCTTCAGCTTGTACAACGGTTCTTGGAAAACCATCTAAAATATACCCTTTCTGACAATCAGACAGTTTTAATCTTTCTTCAACAATCCCAACAACCACATCATCCGGAACAAGTTTTCCTTCAAGGATATAAGACTGTGCCTTCCTGCCCAATTGCGTTTCATCTTTTATGGCTTGTCTTAAAATATCGCCTGTAGAAATTTGAGGAATATTAAGATGATTTACAAGAATCTTCGCTTGGGTTCCTTTACCAACACCTGGAGGTCCCAATAAAATTAAGCGCATGAAGTCATCATCCCCTTCGACCCTTCAGTTTGGCTTTTTGCATAAAGCCTTCATAGTTTCGGGTCAAAAGATGTGATTCAATTTGTTGCGCCGTATCTAATGCAACACCAATTAAAATGAGTAAAGATGTCCCGCCAAAATAAAAAGGCACATTTGCAGATGAGGACAATAATGAAGGGAGAACGCAAACTAAAGATAAATATATGGCACCCCCTGTTGTAATGCGACTTAAAACAAAATCAATATAATCGGCGTATGCTGCCCTGGGCGAATTCCGGGAATAAATCCACCCCATTTTTTCATATTTTCTGCAATTTCATGTGGCTTAAAAACAATAGCTGTATAAAAGAAAGCAAAAAAGACAATGAGCCCTACAAACAAAAGATTATAAACCAATCCACCTGGGATTAAGAGATTTTGCATTTGATTCAAAATTGGAATGGCTACAAAGGTAGCAATCGTAGCCGGGAACATCATCACCGAAGAAGCAAAAATAGGAGGAATCACCCCTGAGGTATTAATTTTTAAGGGCAAATGAGTTGCTTGGCCACCATACATTTTTCGCCCCACAATTCGTTTTGCATATTGTACAGGAATTCGTCGCTGAGAAGTTTCCATAAAAATAATAAATGCAATCACAACAACCATGAAGCCTAAAATGATGAGTAGTTTAATAACACTCCATTCTCCAGTCTTCACAAAGTTCATTACATTCATAAATCCTGAGGGAATATTTGCGGCAATCCCAGCAAAAATAATAAGAGAAATTCCATTTCCAATACCACGTTCTGTAATTTGTTCACCTAACCACATTAAAAAAGCTGTTCCCGTTGCAAGGGTTACCGTTGTAAGTAAACGAAAGGCCAATCCAGGATGAATTACGGCCGCACCTCCTCCAGGCGCTTGAATACTTTCTAGGCCCACACTCATGCCATATCCTTGAATTAAACAAAGTAAAATCGTCCCATACCGTGTATATTGTGTTATTTTTTTTCTTCCAAGGTCGCCCTCCTTTGAAAGCTGCTCCAGATGCGGAACAACGACCGTTAAAAGCTGTAAAATAATGGAGGCGCTAATATAAGGCATGATCCCCAAAGAAAAAATAGAAAAGCGCTGAAGTGCCCCACCAGAAAATAAGTTAAAAAACCCAAAAATTGTACCTTGAGCCATTTTAAAGAACGCGCTTAAGGCATCGACATCAATTCCGGGTGCGGGCACAAATACACCCAAGCGATAGACAGCTATAAGTGCAAGTGTAATAAAAATTCGGCGTCGAAGCTCAGGAAGTTTGGTCAAACCTTCAATTGCCGCCACGGAGGACCTCTGCCTTACCACCTGCTTTTTCGATTTTCTCTTTTGCGGACTTTGAAAAATGATGCGCCTGAATCGTTAAAGCATGTTTTAACTCCCCACGCCCTAAGATACGCACAAATTTTTCTTTTGAAGCAATAAAATTTTCTTTTTCTAAAAATGTTGGATCAATCACTGTATTTTCTTTAATCTTTGAAAATCTTTCCAGATTAATAATTTGAGGTTTTTTTTGTAAGGACTTAAACCCTTTTTTAGGTAATCTTCTTTGAAGTGGCATTTGCCCCCCTTCAAATGAAGGACGAATACTCCCACCCGTTCTGGATTTTTGTCCTTTTGTGCCACGTGTGGCTTCATGCCCCCCACGTCCAGAGCCATACCCTCTCCCAACACGTTTACGTTTATGCCTGGCATGCCTTCTTTGTTCTAATTGATGAAGTGTAATCATGATACAAACTCTGTCCTTACCATTTGGATCACTCGATTAATCATCCCACGTACTTGTGGGCTATTTTTGAGTTCCATGGTTTTATTTATTTTTGTTAATCCCAATCCGCGAAGCGTTTGTCTTTTACGCTCCGTTGTCCCAATCGGGCTTCTTAACAAAGTTACCTTAAGCTTCTTTGCCGAAACCGCTTCATCTTTTTTTTTATGTGTTTTAGAGGTCATTGACTTCTTTCCCTAATAATTTTGCATACTCTTCTTTGGTCTTCAATTGATCCAAAGCATTTAAAGTCGCTTTTAACACATTATGAGGATTTTTGGTCCCCAAACTCTTTGACAAAATATCTTGAACGCCCGCACATTCTAAAATCGCTCGAACTGCAGACCCTGCAATCAACCCCGTACCTTCTACCGCGGGCTTTAAAAGCACTCTTCCTGCCCCATAAGTCCCTAAAACTTCCTGTGGAATGGTTGTTTTGTTTAAAGGTATCAATTTCATGCTCTTTTTTGCCTGTTCTTGAGCTTTTTTGATGGCTTCCGGGACTTCATTATCTTTTCCAAGCCCAATCCCCACTTTCCCATTCTTATCGCCAAGAACAACCAATGCAGCAAAACTAAATCGTCTCCCCCCTTTGACAACCTTAGCACATCGGTTGATATGCACAATTTTTTCTAGAAATTCACTTTCTTTTTTAACCTGAACGGTTGTTTTATCACTTGCCATATTAAAACTTTAACCCACCTTTTCTTGCTGCTTCAGCTAATTTTTTAATACGCCCATGATACTTATATCCTGAGGTATCAAAAACAACTTTCTTAATTTTCTGATCTAATGCCAACTTTGCAATTTTTTCACCAATCTTTTCTGCCGCATCTTGCGTATAGCCTTTATCTAACTTCGCTGATTTCATCAGCGAAGAGGCTTGAAATAATACTTTTTGTTGAAAGTCGTCAATCACTTGTACATAAATATGCTTATTGCTTCTAAAGACAGCCATCCTTGGTTTTTCGCTCGATCCTAATAAACGATGTTTCTTTCGGTATCGCCGCTTCAAACGTAAAATCGTTTTTGGATCTGTTTTTTTTCTAAATTGATTAGGCACCGGTCGCTCCTGTCTTTCCAACTTTTCGCTGAATGACTTCCTCAGCATACTTAACCCCTTTACCTTTATAGGGTTCAGGAGGTCTAATTTTTCGAA
>MGRI01000098.1:0-7218 GCA_001798105.1 Deltaproteobacteria bacterium RIFCSPHIGHO2_02_FULL_40_11 | reverse complement strand
ATCCTAAAATTTCTTTGTCTGGCCCAGATAAAACCAATTTATTGCCTTGAACGTTTGCGTGTGCGCCTTTTGGCAAATCAAATTGAATCGGGTGCGAATGTCCCAAAGAAACATTCAATACTTGCCCTTGAGGTTGAATCTTATATCCCAACCCATTAATTTCTAATACTCTTTCAAATCCTTTGGTCACCCCCAAAACCATATTATAAATCAAAGTGCGTGTTAACCCATGAAGGGCTTTTGCTTGAGTTGTATTATTTTTTCGTTTCACCTCAACAATCTTGTCCGAGATGGAAACATCGATCAAATCAGGAATACTCCGACTCAAGGTCTCTTTTTCTCCCTTAACTGTAACTTTTTGATCTTTGAACTCAATTTTTACTTTATCTGGAATTGAAATTTTTGCTTGTCCCACTCTTGACATATTAAACCTCTACCATACTTGGCACAGTACTTCGCCACCTATTTTTTGTTGCAGAGCATCTTTATCACTTAAAATCCCTTTCGAAGTGGACAAAACCGTCATGCCAAAGCGCCTGCGATATTTTTTGACATCATCCAAATCTGCATAAATACGAAGTCCCGGTCGACTGATACGTTTTAAACCAGAGAGCACACGTACTCTATTGGGTGCAAATTTTAGCCACACACGAATGATTTTTTTCCCATCATCCAAGGTTTCTTCCCTACAATCTTGAATAAACCCTTCTCGTTTTAAAAGCCCTGCAACTTTCCATTTCATTTTAGAAAATGGAACTTGAGTTTCCTCTAAAAAAGCTAAATTTGCGTTTCTTACTCTTGTTAAAAAATCTGCAATTGGATCTGTATTCATATTCCTACCAACTTGATTTAATGACGCCAGGGATTTGCCCTTCATTCGCCAAGGTTCTGAAACATATACGACATAAATCAAATTTTCTCAAATACCCACGAGGTCTTCCACATTTTCCACATCGCGTATATTGTCGCACCTCAAATTTTTGAGGACGCTTCTGTTTTACTATTAAACATGTTTTTGCCATAAATTCACTTTCTCCCTATCTAATTCCGAAAAGGCATTCCTAAATAACTTAAAAGCGCTTTTCCAGACGCATCATCTTTTGCAGTTGTTGTAATTGTAATATTTAAACCACGAACTTTATCAATTTTGTCATAATTAATCTCTGGAAAAATAATTTGCTCACGAATTCCTAAACTATAATTTCCTCTACCATCAAAAGCTTTTGGAGAAATTCCTCTAAAATCTCGAACACGCGGTAATGCTGTGTTTACCAATCGGTCAAAAAACTCATACATTCTATGCTTTCGTAAAGTTACTTTTACACCCAACGGTTGATCTTTTCGTAATTTAAAATTCGAAATGGCCTTCTTTGCCTTTGTAATAATAGGTTTCTGCCCTGTAATACTTGCAAGCTCACTCGAGGCTTTTTCTAAAACTTTCACATTTTGGACCGCCTCTGAAAGACACATATTAAGTGTAATCTTTTCCAAACGCGGAACTTCTAAATCATTTTTAAGTTTAAGCTCTGCTTTTAATTTGGAAATACCTTCTTTTGAAAATTTATCTTTGAGTCTTGCCATAAGTTATCCTACTTTTTTGTTTTTTCTGTTGATTTTTTCTGTACGTCAACACGTTTTACATTCGACACATGAATTGGCATTTCCTTTTGAACAATGCCCCCCTGTGGATTTTTCTGAGTCGGTTTCGTATGTTTTTTTACCATATTTAATTTTTCAACAATAACTTTATATTGTTTTGGAAGGGCACGTAAAATTTTTCCAGTTTTCCCCTTTTCTTTTCCGGAAATAACTTGAACCAAATCATTTTTTTTAACATGTAGTCTTACATTCATCATAAAACCTCAGGTGCGAGTGATACAATTTTCATAAACTTTTTATTTCGAAGTTCTCTTGCCACTGGCCCAAAAATTCGCGTTCCAACGGGTTCTTTTTGTGCATTAATTAAAACAGCTGCATTTTCATCAAACTTAATATAAGACCCATCAGCCCTTCCCACGGCCTTTACCGTTCGAACAATCACAGCTTTATGGACAGTTCCTTTTTTAATTTTAGATGTAGGGAGCGCCTCTCGAACTGAAACCACAATAATATCTCCAATACTGCCAAATTGGCGACCTGATCCACCCAGCACTTTAATGCACTGCACTTTTCGTGCACCTGAATTATCCGCGACCTCTAAAATTGTTCTTAAACCAATCATGATTATGCCTTTAAAATCTCTTTTATGTTCCAACGTTTTAATTTACTAAATGGCTTTGACTCTTCAAAACGAATTTTATCTCCATTTTTTGCCTGCTGTTTTTCATCATGCACATAATATTTTTTTTTGCGTTGAATATATTTTTTATACACCGGATGTTGCTCGCGGTGCGTCGTTTCAACAATTAATGTCTTAGGCTGAGAGGATCGTACCACCATCCCATAAAACTGCTTCCTTTTTCCTCTTTCGATTGTCATTTCACTACCCTCTTTTTCTCATTTTCAATTGTTTTTACACGCGCAATATCTTTTTTAACACCTTTCATCTTCATCGGGTTCTCAAGCTGACCGGTTTTCAATTGAAAGTTTAAATTAAAAAGTTCCTGCTGCAAATCTTTTTCCTTTTTTTGGAGCTCTTCCAAAGAAAGTTCTCTTAAGTCAGATGCTTTCATGCCAATTCCTCACGTTCCATAAACCGTGTTTTAAGGGGGAGCTTAAAGGCAGCAAGTCTCAAGGCTTCTTGGGCCAAACTCAATTCCACACCTTCCATCTCAAAGAGCATACGCCCCGGTCTAATGACACAAACCCAATCTTCAACATTGCCTTTTCCTTTTCCCATCCGTGTTTCAGCAGGTTTTTTTGTTCTAGGCTTATCTGGGAAAATACGCACCCAAATTTTTCCACCCCGTTTAATAAAACGGGTCATGGCAACCCTGGCTGCTTCAATCTGTCTGGCTGTAATATACCCACACTCTAAGGCTTTTAATCCATACTCGCCAAAATCCAAATTTGACCCACGATAGGCAAATCCGCGCATCCGGCCTTTTTGTTGTTTTCGAAACTTAACTTTTTTAGGACTGAGCACGGTTTTCTTTTCCTTTCGCTTTCTTTGTGTCGATCAGCATGCCTTTATAAATCCATACCTTTACACCAATCAAGCCATAAGTTGTCAGTGCTTGCGCTTGCCCAAAATCAATATCAGCTCTTAGCGTATGGAGCGGAACAGATCCTTCTAAATATGTCTGTTGTCGTGCAATATCTGCCCCCGCCAATCGTCCCGAACATCGAATCTTAATTCCTTTTGCTCCGAAACGAAATGCAGCAGCAATGGACTTTTTCATTGCACGCCTGAATGCAATCCGTCTTTCCAATTGATTTGCAATATTTTCGGCAACCAATTGTGCATCCAATTCTGCTTTTCGAATTTCTAAAATATTTAAACTTACTTTTTTAGACGTCTTCTTTTGAACTTCTGCTTTTAGTTGATCAATCCCCGCCCCTTTTTTTCCGATGACAATCCCTGGCCGAGCTGTACATATTGTAAATTTGAGATCATCGGCCACGCGTTCTATAAGGATACGAGCAACTCCTGTATGCTTCAGTTTATCTTTGATAAACTTTCGGAGTTTTAAATCTTCATGTAGTTGCTGTGCATACCCACGCTCGGCATACCACCTGGAATCCCAAGTCTTATTCACACCTAGACGAAATCCAATGGGATGTGTTTTCTGACCCATTACTTCTCCTCCAACTCCACAGTTAGATGACTCGTCTTTTTACGAATATATGCTGCAGATCCTCTGGCACGAGGACGAACACGATAATGCATCATCCCAGCATTCACCTTCACCGTTTTTACATATAAATTTTCCAAATCAACATTTCCTTTTTGATCCGCATTTGCAATTGCAGATTGAATCGTTTTTGAAAGGATCTTAGCTCCTCTTTTATTCACAAATTTTAAAGTATTCAGTGCATCATGCGCACGTTTGCCACGCACCAAATCTGCAACCAACCCCATTTTTTGTGGGCCAATAAAAACATAACCTAAATGTGCTCGACTTCCTGCCATATTCTTCTTTCTTATGCTTTGGGTCCTGAAGCTGCTTGAGCCGGTTGTTCTTTGGCTTTTGCCTCAGTATGCCCATGAAAAACTCGGGTCGGTGCAAATTCACCTAATTTATGCCCAACCATGTTCTCTGTAACATACACAGGGACAAATTTTCTACCATTATGAAGCAAAAAAGTATACCCAACCATTTCTGGTAAAACTGTGGAACGCCTTGACCATGTTTTAATCGGCGTTTTATCCCCAGCATCTATATGTTTTTGAACTTTTTTCATCAAATGTTCATCAACAAATGGACCTTTTTTAACTGACCTTGCCAATCGTCCTCCTCATCTTAAGCCTTTCCTTTTTTCTTCTTTTTACGTCTAGATACAATAAACTTATCTGTACGCTTATTGTGTCTGGTCTTAAATCCCTTTGTACTCCAGCCCCAAGGTGATGACGGGTGATTTCCACCTTTTGATTTTCCTTCTCCGCCGCCATGTGGATGATCAACAGGGTTCATCGCAACACCACGAACATGGCCTCTCCAGCCCATTCTACGCATTCTGCCTGCTTTTCCAATCTGAATATTTTCGTGATCAACATTTCCCACTTGTCCAATCGTTGCCAAACAGTCAGATAATACTTTTCGAACTTCTCCAGAAGGAAACCGAACTTGGACATACGCGCCTTCTTTTGCAAGCAATTGTCCGGCAGTACCTGCCGAGCGGATGGCTTGCCCCCCATACCCTCGTTTGAGTTCCACATTATGAATTAAAGAGCCCAATGGAATTTTATTTAACGGTAAACAATTTCCAGGACGAATTTCTACATCCTCCCCTGACATTAAAGTATCTCCAACTTTGAGATGATTCGGAGATAAAATATATCGTTTTTCGCCATCCGCATATGAAAGCAATGCTAAATGTGCAGAACGATTCGGATCATATTCGAGCGATACAACTTTGGCTGGAATGTTAAATTTATTTCGCTTAAAATCAATCACACGATATGCGCGCTTATGCCCACCCCCGCGATACCTGGATGTAATTCTTCCTAAAGAATTTCGCCCCCCTGTTTTTCGCAAAGGTTCTAAAAGGGATCTTTCAGGTCTTTTCTTGGTCAAATCTTTCGTCGACACAACTGTTTGGTATCGAAGCGTAGATGTAACAGGTTTAAATGTTTTTATTGCCATGAATTATACCCCTTGAAAAATTTCAATTTTTGAACCTTCTTGTAAGGTTACATATGCCTTTTTCCAGTTTGGCCTTTTATTTTTTTTCGATCGATATGTTTTCGTTTTACCTCGAACAATCATGGTTCGAACACGTTCAACTTTTACATTAAAAATCTTTTCAATCGCTCTTTTAATCTGCGGACGGTTTGCATCATAGTCCACTTCAAATGCGTATTGATTATGCTCGGCCATTAAAGTTGCATTTTTTTCCGTCACCAATGGCTTTTTAATCAATTTTAATAGTTCTGTACTCATGCCATCAATCTCTTTTGAAGTGTTAAAAGTGCTTTTTCTGTAACCACCATATTTTCATACCTTAAAACATCATAGACATTTAGGCCTTCCGTAGATAAATATTTAAATGATTTTAAATTTTTCGAAGTCTTTTTTAAGACATCATTTTTTTCATCCACAATCAGCCCCTTATTAAGCGAAAACTTTTTTAAAACCGAGAAAAGGTCTTTTGTCTTTTTTGTTTTTAAATTTAAATCTTTCAAAACAAATATTTTATTTTCTTTAGCCTTCTGACTTAATACTGTTTTAAGTCCATTTCGAAGCGTTTTTTTTGTTAAATCGTACACATATTTTTTAGGTTTTGGCCCAAATATCGTTCCGCCCCCCACGAGCAAAGGAGAGCGAATAGATCCTTGCCTGGCGCGCCCAGTTCCTTTTTGTTTAAAGGGCTTTACACCTCCCCCTCGAACCTCTCCGCGTGTTTTTGTAGAGGCTGTTCCAGCTCTACGATTAACATCATGATATAATACGCCTTCATATAAAAGATGCTTCTTTAAAGGCACAGCAAAAACAGCGTCTTCTAATACAAGGTCACTGACTTTCTTTTTTAACTGATCATATACATCTAATTTTGCCATGATTATCCTCTGTGACTCAGGCGGACTTCAACCAAACTGTTTTTAGAACCTGGGAGCTGCCCTTTTAAAACCAATAAATGTTCATCTTTTAAGACATCCACACACTGTACATTTACTGTTCTTGTTTCAGTTCCATAATGCCCCGCCATACGTCGCTTCTTAAAAATTCTTTTTGGAAACGTTTTATTTCCAATAGACCCGCCATGTCGATGAAATCTTGATCCATGGCCACCGGGACCTCCACTAAATCCCCATCTCTTTATCACACCTGAAAACCCACGTCCCTTGGTTTCACCACGAACTTCCACTTTATCTCCAGGTTTCAAAAAATCTAATGAAACAGGACTTCCCACAGGATATTTCTCAAGCTCAGCGACCTGAAAGTCACGAAGCCATCGGGTTGGCTTTACTTTTGCCTTTTCAAAATGTTTTTTAAGCGATTTTGAAAGATCCCGAACAGACTTTTCGCCAATTCCAAGTTGTACAGATTGCACGCCTTCTTTTTCCTTGGTTTTTGTCTGGACGACAACACATCCTTCCGTACTCACCAAAGTTACAGGCACACGTTCACCTTGGGGTGTAAAAACCTGTGTCATACCAACTTTAATTCCTAAAATACCACTCATGCAAACCTTCTTATAATTTAATCTCCACATCTATACCAGAAGACAATTCTAATTTCATTAAAGAATCTACTGTCTGTTGTGTGGGTTCAATAATATCTAAAAGACGTTTATGTGTCCGAATTTCAAACTGTTCTCTAGATTTTTTATCAATATGTGGAGACCGTAAAACACAAAATTTATTAATCTCTGTGGGTAATGGGATCGGCCCAATGACACGTGCACCCGTTTGTCTCGCAGATTCAATAATTTCTTTCACAGCCTGATCTAAAAGTTTGTGATCAAACGCTTTGAATCGAATCCTAATTTTCTGTGTTTTAAGTTCCATCGTTTTTACCTAACTTTCCAATTTATTCGACAATTTCAGCAACCACACCCGCGCCAACAGTTCTACCACCTTCTCGAATCGCAAACTTCAACCCCTTCTCCATCGCT
>MGRI01000097.1 GCA_001798105.1 Deltaproteobacteria bacterium RIFCSPHIGHO2_02_FULL_40_11 | reverse complement strand
AGGCGTAGATTTGAATGTGTTTAAGAAATCTGATGGCATAAACATAGCACATGACGATTCATCTTCTTTAGAAGCCTCTCGGAGGCCCGTTTGGCTTGGTCGCGCAGCGCAAACGGGCCGAGAGGGGCAAGCAGCGCCCCGCCGCTGGAGCGGGGCGACTGCCGGTTCTAAAGAAGATGTATCGTCATGTGCTATGGAAATACCCATAATTTCTCTTATTGGCCGCATCTCCCCCATTAAAGGCCACAAAGATTTTATTCAAGCGCTGTCTCACTTAAAAGCCAATGGCTTTCCATTTCAAGCCTGGATCATTGGCAAAGTAGAAAGCGAAAGTTATTTGGGCGAATTAAAATCGCTGACTCAAGATTTACAATTAGAAAACCATATTACTTTTAAACCCCATCAAGAAGACATTGAAAAAGTCCTTCAAAAAATAGATATTTTAGTGGCCCCATCGACCTATCCAGAATCTTTTGGTCGTGTCATCATTGAAGCCCAAGCCTGTTGGGTTCCTGTCATTGCAACACGCTTGGGGGGTTTTCAAGAAATTATCGAACATGAAAAAACAGGGTTGTTGGTTCCGCCGCACACTCCCTTGGAACTTGCAAATGCAATGGCGAGACTTTTAAAAGATGCGAATCTAAAAACAACACTTCAAAAAAATGGTAGAAAATTTGTGGAAGATCATTTTCGAAACGAAGGGATGTTTGAAAAAACACTTCAATGCTACAAAAATGTTTCAAAGATTTTAATCATTAAACTCAGCTCTTGGGGGGATTTGGTTTTAATTTCTCCCTCACTTCGAGCCCTTCGAAAAGAATTTCCAAAAGCAAAAATCACGTTGCTTACCGACCCCCGTTTTAAAAGCATGATGGAAAACTGTCCTTATATCGATGAAATTTGGATGCTCCCAAAACAAAAATTAAAATTAACCCTATGGCAATTTTCCAGAAAAATTAAAAAAGAACATTTTGATCTCTCTTTTGATTTTCAAAATACAAAATGGACACATCTTTTAGCTTATTTTGGAAAAGTTAAAAAACGACTGGGGTATGAAAGAAATTTTGGAAAACAGCTTCTCACCCATGCTGCCCCCGAAAGACCTCTGCCCCCTGTGGAACATCAGTTTCAGGTTTTAAAACAAATTGGAATTTCACCCAAGGATGACACTTTGGAGGTTTTTGTAGAGAGCTCTCCCGCGAGGGATGACATTCATTACATTGTCATCAACCTAGGAGGTAGCTGGGAAACTAAAAAATGGCCGTCGGCGTATATTGCACAAACAGTTATCGGACTCATTCAGGAAGGATACGACATTGTTTTTACGGGCGACAAAAACGATCTTGCCAAAGAAAAAGAAGTTTTGGATTTTATTCAACACAACGCACCTCTACCCATGAATAAAATTCATTCTTTGGTTGGAAAAACAGATTTTGAAACCCTTTGTAACGTGATTCAAAATGCAGCAGTAGTCATGACCTCAGATTCTCTCCCCCTACATTTGGCCGCGGCCTATCAAAAACCAACGGTCGCGCTTTTTGGTCCCACACATGCAAAATTTCATGCGCCCCCAGCGAAAAATTTAAAAATTTTACAAGAAAAAACAGAATGCGGCCCTTGCTACAAGCCGTCTTGCAAACACCATAGCTGCATGCTACAAATCAAACCCAATCAAGTCCTAAGCGCCATAACTTATGTTCAAAAACAAGTCTCCACATAGAATTCTTGTGTTTTTGCCCAATTGGTTGGGTGATATTTTATTTACGACGCCGGCGCTTTTGGCATTAAGAACCTATTTTCCAAATGCCTGGATTTCTGTCATTGTCCCCAAACCCTATCAAGGACTTTTAGACCACCAACCTTATTTAAATGAAGTCATTGCCATTCAAGACCGAAGTTTTTTTCAAAAAATTTATGTGCTATGGCATCTTCGCCATCAAGCAAAATTGAAAGGCCCTTGGACACTTGGATTTTTGTTTCATACCTCTAAAACCAGAGCCAGACTTTTTAAACTTTCAGGTGTTTTAAAATTGTATGGTTATGCTTTAAACGAAGGAGGGGATATACTTTCAAAGGCCATATCTACCCCCAGTAAACCGATCCATAAAATGAAAAAATGGCTTACTTTATTAAATGAACTGGGCATTCCAACGCCCGAATCACCCACCTATGCCTATCATTTTCCGAAAAAGGCCCTGGGTGTCCCCCGTGAAAAATCTTATGTTGTTTTTCATCCCGGATCCAATTGGCCGCCCAAAAGATGGCCTACGAATCACTATATCGCACTTGGAAATCAACTCTATGAAACATATGGCACGCAGATTGTTTTAACCGGTGTAAAGTCCGATTCTCACATGATTACAGAAATTAAAACGAAGCTTGAAGCTCCCGTCATCGACTTATGTGGAAAAACAAATTTTGTAGACCTTTCCAATTTATTTCACCATGCATTTTGCGTGGTTACGGGCGATACAGGCCCCATGCACCTGGCCGCAGCATCCAAAGCACGCGTCATTGCCTTATATGGCCCAACATCAGCCGAATTGAATGGCCCCCTCAATACCCCCCATGCAAAAGTGATTTCATCCAAAAGCTTAGATGACATATCTTCTGAAACTGTCTTTCAAGAAATTAAAAACTGGAAAATTTTACATGAAAAAAATTTTACTGATTAGAACGGACCGCATTGGAGATGTGGTTTTAACCACGCCTTGCATTGAGCTCATTCGAAAAGCTTATCCCACGATACATATTTCATTTTTAACGACGCCTCAAACGGCAGAAATTCTTGAAGACAACCCTTTTTTAGATGAAGTTATTGTATACGACAAAAAAAATCTTTATAAAAATTTTTTGCGAACGATTCAATTTGCAAGAGCACTTCGTAAAAAATCGTTTGATGTATCCATTGCATTGAATCCCTCAAACAGAAACCATTGGATAAGTTTTTTAGCGGGCATTCCCAAAAGAATTGGCTATAACCGAAAATCATCTTATGTCTTAACACATACACTCCCAGATCTAAAAGGCGAGGGCAAAAAATCAGAAAGCTTTTACAATGAAGATCTTTTACAATTTATGGATATTTCTCCCAAAAACAGTAGAAATTTAGCGTTTCATGTTTCAAAGCGCACGCAAGAGAGCGTAAATCATTTTTTAAAGATTAAGGGCTGGACAAAACCCTTTGCCGTTATGAATGTTTCTGCAAGTTGCCCTTCCAAACAATGGCCAAGCACTTATTTTTCAAGTTTGTGCGACCTGATTTTGGAAAAACAAGGTCTTTTCCCCATTCTCATTGGGTCGGAAAAAACCTGCCAGGAAGTTGCAAAAAACATGAAGCAAAAAGCTTATATTTTGGCAGAAAGTTTTAGTTTAAAGGAATTGGGCGCGCTTTTAAGCGAGGCCAAACTCCATATTACAGCAGATACAGGGCCCATGCATTTGGCTTCTGCGATGAAAACACCCACGCTTTCCCTTTTTGGAAGAACGCAGCCTGGCCTAGGACCCAAAAGATGGGCACCGCTTCAAGGCCCGCATACCATTTTACAGAAAGATATTGGATGTAATCCTTGCCTTGCACATCTTTGTAAACTTGATTTTGATTGCTTAAAGGCGCTTAAAGTAGAGGAGGTGTATCGTGCAGCTTTACCCTACCTCTAAGTTCCTCATTGTAAATCCCTATGGCATTGGCGATGTTTTATTTTCAACCCCACTCATTCGAACCCTCAGAGAGCATTTTCCAAAATCGAATATTTCAATTCTAATCGGCTCCAGAACAAAGGAGCTTTTAAAAAATAATCCCCATATCAATGAAATTTATGTGTATGATAAAGACCATTACAGGTCGCTTCCTCGCTTTCAAAGAATCGCTTATCTTTGGAAATTGCATTCAACAATCCATCGCAATAAATTTGACGTCTTGTTTGATCTTTCCAATACCAATGAATATGGTTTTTTTGCGAAGTTTTTCTGGAAAGTTCCATATCGATTTGGGTTTCAATATAAAAAAAGGGGCCTCTTTTTAACGCAAAAAATAAAAATTAAAAATGGTTTTGAAAAAAAGCATGTAGCATCTCATTATAGCGATCTTTTACGATTTTTAAATTTAGACCCGGGCGTTATTCACAAAAAGTTAGACTTTTTTTTAGATCCCGGTGAAAAATATCATGTAACTGAGCAGGATCTAAAAATATGTTTTTTACCCGGAGGAGGCGCAAGTTGGGGCCCCAATGCACAAAATCGTTATTGGCCGATGTCTTCTTATGCAAAGCTGGGTGACACGCTCAGTAAAACCTTCCATGCAAAAATTTTTCTCATTGGGAGTCTCTCGGAAAAAAACTTATGTGACCAGATCCAATCTGAAATGAAAAGCCCTTGTATCAATTTAGCTGGCCAAACTTCTCTGCAAGAACTCGCCTATTTAATGCATGCCTCACAACTTGTCATTGGCTCTGAAAGTGGGCCTTTGCACCTTGTCACAGCACTCAAAACGCCTTCCATTGCCATTTATGGCCCGGTGGATGAAAAAACCTATGGGCCTTATAGTGCGCAAAAAACACATTGTGTGGCTTATCAGGAAGACTTAGCCTGCCGGCCTTGTTACCGAAACTTTCGCATGCCGAAGTGTGAAAATAGGCTGTGCTTAACTGAACTTTCCGTAGACCATGTCTTAAAAATTGCAACACACCTTTTAAATAACAAAAATTGACGTAAATCATAAAATTTTATACATTTTAAAGATGTCGGCACAGTTTGCTAAAGAATCCATCACTCTGATTACGCCCCCTTCTGTATTTTTATTAGATGAGCGTGTATTTATGTCGCTGGGCATCTTAAAAGTAGCTGCCATGCTTGAAAAAGAAGGCTACACCATTGAATTCTTAGATCTTTCTGGCATTGCAAACTATGAAGAAGTGATTCAAATCCATATGCAAAATACCAAAAGTACAACGTTTGGAATTACAGCTACGACCCCTCAATTGCCCCAGGCTGTAAAAGTCGCCCAAGCCATTCGAAATGCAAATCCGAAGGCAAAAATTATTTTAGGAGGTCCGCATATTACGTTGGTCACGGCCGCGTACAAGCGAGAGCAAAAAAAAGAACTCCAAAATGGAAGAGCACACAAAGCATTTCAACAGCTTCAAAATGAATTTGATATTTTGGTTGCAGGTGATGGCGAATTTTCTGTTTTTGAAGCTTTAAAAAAGAATGCTCCAAATCTAATTGATGCAGACGATCCAAAATCTAAAATGTTTTTAACCAATTCAGATCTGGACGAACAACCTTTTCCGTCAAGGCATCTTGTCGATGCAAGCTCCTATCATTATACCATTGATGAATTTCCGGCCATGAGCCTCATTGCGCAATTGGGATGCCCCTTTGCATGTGGATTTTGTGGCGGAAGATATTCTCCTTTCTTAAGAAGAACGCGCCAGAGAAGTTCTGAAAGTGTGGTTTCCGAAATTCACCATCTTTATAAAACATATGGGGTTCGCGGCTTTATGCTCTATGACGATGAACTCAATGTAAATCCAAAAATGGTAGAACTCATGAATCAGATCACAGAACTTCAAAAGAAAGAAAAAACAGAGTTTCGCTTGCGGGGATTTGTCAAAGCCCAACTTTTTACAGAAGAACAGGCCGCATCCATGGTAAAAGCTGGGTTCAGGTGGCTTCTGTGTGGCTATGAAAGTGGATCTCCAAGAATTTTAAGGAATATTAATAAACGCGCCACCCAAGACGAAAACACACGATGCGTAGAAATTGCAAAAAAATATGGCCTAAAAGTAAAGGCCCTTATGTCGCTGGGCCATCCTGGAGAGTCTGAAGAAACGGTTCAAGAAACATTACAATGGCTCGTTGATGTAAAACCAGACGATTTTGATATGACCATTATTACAACCTATCCAGGAACCCCCTACTACGATGATGCCATCTTACACGACGAGGCAAAAAATGTGTGGGCTTATGAATTTAAAGGCGACCGCTTATATTCTTATGAAGTGGATTATTCAGGCACGGCAAAATACTATAAGGGCGACCCCAATGGCGGGTATCAATCGTTTGTGTATACAGACCATCTTTCCGCCACCGACATTGTAAAGTGGCGTGACCATTTAGAAAAAAGTGTGCGTAAGCAACTCAATATTCCCTATCCTCCAGCTTCTAAAGCCAGACGGTATGAACACAGCATGGGACAAATGGGAGGACAACTTCCTCAAAATATTTTACGCGTTGTAAGTGCTCCCCAAATACGAAAACAGAATATACCTTTATAACAATGCTTCCTCAAAAAAAGATTGCTACCGTTATTCTGACTAAAAACGCAGCCTCACAAATTGAAAATTGTCTTCAAAGTGTTTATGGCTGGGCAGATGAAATTATTATTGTAGATGGCCAAAGCACAGATCCAACACTTGAAATTTGTAAAAAATATACGGACAAAGTTTTTATCCATCCTTTCCAAGGAAGCTTTAGCGAAGATCGAAATTTTGGGGCCGATCAGGCAAAAAGTGAATGGATTTTGCAACTCGATGCAGATGAAATTGTTCCAAAAGATTTTAAAGAAAAATTTGAAACCATTCGAAATACGCCTCGTCACAGCGCTTATAAAACATTTCGAAAAAACCATTTTCTAGGCCGCTGTATGAAAACGTGGAACCATCAGATTCAAATTTTATACTTAAAAAGTAAAGCCCGCTTTCATGGCCACGTCCACGAAAGATTAGACATCCAAGGTTCGGTTGGAACACTTCCTACGCATATTGAGCACTATCCTTTTCAAACGCTCCATCAATGGTTAGAACGTCATAATCGCTATACGGGCCTATTTGCAAAAGAACTTTTTGAAACACATGGCATTTTGCCCTGGAAAAAAGTTAGAAGAAATTTATATTACAAACCTTTTAAAACCATTTGGAAATTATATATCATAAAAAGAGGGTACAGGGACGGCTGGCATGGATTTATTTTTTCTGTTTTGTATGGGCTTGAACACTTCTTAAAATGGGCAAAATACTGGGAACTTACGCGTCACGCAAAGTAAGCGTAACGGGCCCCAGATGCGTCCAAAGATAAAGCTTCACAGGCAGCCGTTTATCATCTCGCGTTAACCAAACCTTAAATTTTATTTTTGGATTTTTCTCTTCTGAGTCCCGCCGGGTGAGTTTTCCCAAAAGATGTACATACTTAGAATCTTCAATACAATTTACTTCAAAACGATAATTATTTTGGTGACTATTTAAGTTATATTCCTGGTGATCTCCAACCGTCCATGCCCTTTCTCTTAAAAAATAAACGGTAGATAAGGGATCTAAGGTTTGCATCGGAATTTCTTTCGATTCTTTTTGACCATTTCGATCAATATAAACCAAACCCCGCTCTTGATCGTAAACCAAAACATTGTTTTCTGGATCATGCCCCGTATAGGCATAAAATTCTTCATAGCGTAATGGAAAGCGCGTTGCAGCATGTACATAGGAATTTACTTTGCCCCGAACATGAAAAATCCAAGAAAACCACTTGGGAGAAGTATACGTTGCAGACAAACGATGAATATCTTGCCGATCCATTAAATAAGGGGATATCGAAATTTGGAGTTTCCCCACTGGAAAAATCCAAAAATATTTTACATCAAATTCAAGTTTTTCATGGGAAGACAAAGCAAATAGATTGATATGCATAAGACAAACGAACAAAAAAGCCCATTTTGAAAATCGCATTTAAAAATCTTCCTTAAAAAACTCTGTATTTTCTTCTTTTAGTTTTTTAGATTGCGGAGAATTTTTTGCAATTTCCTGAGGCTCTGTCCCTGCAATAAAGGCTTGGGAGAGACGATATTTTGTTTTTTGAGTTGCCGCCTTTCCAGTTTCTTGATCAATGTTTACAAAAACAATGCTCCCTGGCACCTCAAATTCTTTTTTTTCATAAGCTTTAAGCACCTCTTCCATATATCTTTTCCAAATGGGAACGGCTGCCTTAGAGCCGGTTTCATATTCTCCAATTTTTTGGCGAACGTCATGGCCCACCCATACCCCTGTTAAAAGCTCTGGGCTATACCCCATAAACCACGCATCTGCATAATCACTGGTGGTTCCCGTTTTTGCCGCCAATGGCCAATTTAAGTCATTCACATCTTTCCCTGTGCCGCGTTTTACAACACCTTGCAACAAATTCGTCATTAAATACGCAAGTTCAGGCGTAACAACTTGTTCGGTTTCCGCTAATGGAAGTTGGGCTTCTAGAACTTCTCCATAACGATCCACCACTTTTGTTATATAAATGGGGGCTTGTTTTTTCCCCTGGTTTGCATAAATTGCAAAGACTTTACACATTTCTTCCAAGGTAAGGCTGGAAGAACCTAAGGCCATGGATAAGTCTTCAATCAAAGGTGCTGTAATCCCCAGTCTTTTGGCAAATTCAATAACGGTTTCAATTTTAATATCCTGAACAATTTTAATCGTCACAATATTTCTAGAATACGCAAGGGCATTGGCAAAAATCGTATCTCCATAAAATTTCTGCGCATAGTTTCTAGGTTTCCACTGATCTTCAATTTCTTTTTCGCCCTCTTGATAAATAATCGGGGAATCTACAATAACGCTTGCGGGCGTATACCCTTTTTCTAACGCCGCACCATAGATAATGGGCTTAAACGTAGATCCCACTTGTCTTTCCCCTTGAATGACACGATTAAATTCACTTCTTCGGTAATCCAATCCGCCCACCATGGCTTTGACATGGCCTGTCTTGGGCTCAAATGAAAACAAAGCCCCTTCCACAATCGGCATTTGTTCTAAATTGAAATGCCAAGGCGCGTCTTCTTTCTTTTCAATGATGCGAACTTCAATGAGATCTCCCACTTTGAAAGCTTCTGAGGGTTTTTGGAGCAAATTATAGAGATAATATTTATTGGGATCTGGTTTTCTGGCCCACCTTATTTCTTGAAATGGAATTTTTCCTTGAACCGCTTTATCTTCTTTTTGAGCCAATGAAACCAAAACTTCTTTGGTTCGATCATCAAGTTGGGTCACAATGCCTTGATAAATTTCGCCTGCTTCAAAGGTCTCATCTTTTTTGCCTTCCAAAAAAGTTTTTATTTTTTCTGCTGCGCCAAAATGTTCCAGAGGGCCACGATACCCTTGACGTTTATCAACTTCTCGAAGCCCTTTTTCAATCGATGTATTGGCCTGTTTTTGAAATGCAATATCTAAAGTTGTATAAATTTGAAGTCCTTCATGCATCACTTTTTCAAATCCATATTTTTCGAGTAAATAGCGTCGAACATGCTCTACAAAATAAGGCGCTACCGTTAAATTCAAATCACTTCTAGGGTGAAATTCTAAAATGGCTTCGTTGGCTTGAAAGGCTTCTTTTTTTGAAATATATCCAGCCCCCACCATTTGTCGAAGGACGTAGACTTGTCTTTCCTTTGCACTTTGCGGATTAATGAGCGGCGAATACCTGGAAGGGGCTTGGGGAAGACCCGCCAGAATCGCTGCTTCAGCCAACGTTAAATCTCTGACATCTTTTCCAAAATAATTTTCAGAGGCAGCCACAATGCCATAGGCGCCATGTCCCAAATAAATTTCATTCAAGTACAAATAAAGGATCTCATCTTTCGAAAGATGCTTTTCAAGCTTCATGGCTAAAATAGCTTCTTTTATTTTACGTGATAATTTTTTTTCACGGGTTAAAAGAAGAGACCTCGCCACTTGTTGTGTAATGGTAGATCCCCCTTGTTCAAATCGCCTGGCTTTAAAGTTAATGAGGGCTGCTCGAAAAATGGCCATCATATCAACACCACGATGGGAATAAAAATGAGAATCTTCTGCTGAAATAAACGCTTTTTTGACACTGTCTGGGATATCTTGAAGTGCAATGAGTTTTCGCCGATGTTCATAAAATTCGCCTATTTTTTCGCCACCCTTGGCATACACTTCGGACATCACCCAGGGTTTATAATCTTGAGGGGTAATAATATCAGGTAAACTTGCTGCAATAATGTTAAAAATAATGACGCTTGTAACCAGTACAAGCATACAAAAAACACCGAACATTTTTAAAAAGCGCTTCATTTTTCAACAGCATATGCTTTTTAACTTCCTCCTGTCAAACCTAGGGGGTCTGACCCCATGAAACATATTGACGTTTTGCTGAGATCAACCCTAAGATACCAGCTAATGGAAGGTTTTGTTCTGCACCGCATTTTGGTGATTTTGTTTTTGTCGGCTTTTTTACTCACCTATCTTTTAACCCCCTTGGTTCGAAGCCTGGCCACAAAACTTAAAATTTTAGACTATCCCTCAAATGCCAGAAAAATTCATACCACTCCAACGCCTCTGTTGGGTGGAATTGCCATCTTTTTAAGTTTTTTACTGTGCATGTCTTTTTTATTTTTGGTCTTACAAAGAAAACTTTTCATGGAAGGTCCCATGTTTTTTTCTTTTGGGAACTCAACTCTATTTTGGATTCAAATGGGTGTTTTTATGTTTGCTGCCCTTTTTATTCTACTCACGGGCATTTTAGACGATATTAAAATGATCGATTTTCGAATTAAGCTTTTTAGCCAAGCTTTGGCAGCAGCCATTGTCATAAGCTGTGGCATGTATTTTAAGCTTACAGGCAATATTATCTTCGATGTTCTCATTTCTTTTGCCTGGATCGTCGTTATTACAAATTCTTTTAATTTATTGGATAATATGAATGGGTTATCCACCAGCATTGCAAGTATCACAGCCCTTCTCTTTACACTTTCTGCCTTTATGACACAGGCTTACTTACTCACTTTAATCTTCTTTATGCTCTTTGGGGCCTTTTTAGGATTTTTACCTTTTAATTTTCCAAAGGCAAAAATCTTTTTAGGTGATACAGGAAGTTTATTTTTAGGATTCACCGTGGCAAGTTTTTCAATTCTCTTATTTAATCATGTTTCTTCTCACTTACATTCTTTTTGGCTGGCAACACTCCTGATTCTTCTTCTGATGTCGATTCCTATCTTGGATACCCTCTGTGTCACTCTCATTCGCACATGGAATCACAAACCGATTTACATTGGAGATACAAACCACCTCTCTCACCAATTGGTGAAAAAAGGGATTTCGCCAACGTATGCCGTATTGCTTTTGGCTTCACTCACAGGTGTCATTGGAATTACTGGAATCCTTTTTGTAACATAGTTTTATGAAAACACCGCCCCAAACAGAGTTTGAAACTTTTTTAAAAACACCCTTACCGGAAGGTACCCCTGAAGCAGAAATAGAAAAAATATTTTTGGAAGTTCTGAAAGAGTTGGAAGAAGAGATTCCTCGCCCTTCGGGCTCGGAATGACTTAAATATCAATAACAATTGGCTTTACAATCGGCTTCTTGCCTGTTTTTCTCTTAAAAAACCGCCGCGTTTGGAGTCGAACTTCTTCTGAAAAATCCGTTGAAGGCCCAGCATATTGATCTGCCACTTGAAAGATATAGTGATGGGCTTTTTTTAAAAAAGCCGCATGTTGAACTTCATCAAAAACGCCCATCGTCCATATATACGGCGGACTTAACAGTTTTTTTGTTTTTTTGTCTCGAACCAAACACACAAAAACAATCCCGGAAAATGAAAGTTTTTTTCGATTTCGGATAACATCTAACTTTAAATCGTCTAAGCCCTCATTTTCTACAAAAACGCGTTCTAAATTCATTTTTTGGCCTTTCTGAACACGATTTACATCATGAAATATAAGAGGCTCGCCATTTTCACAGACAAAAACATTCTCTTTTTTTATTTTCATTCCTTGAGCTAATTTTGAATGCCGCACCAAATGCCGATATTCTCCATGCACAGGTAAAAAATATTTCGGTTTTACGGCTCCGATCATACGTCTTAATTCTGAGGCATGGGCATGCCCCGAAACATGAACATCTGCCACTTTGTCATAATACACATCCGCACCTTGACGGCATAAATTATTTAAAAGATCTGAAATCGCTTTTTCATTTCCAGGAATAAAACGAGAAGATAAAATAACACAGTCTTCTTTTTCAACCTGAATCAAACGATGCTCTCGGATTGCAATTCGCGCTAAAGCAGAGCGCTCTTCGGCTTGAGAGCCTGTACAAATGATCATGGTTTTTTTAGGCTCTAGGGCATCTAAATCGTCTAAATCCATAAGGACACTTGCCGCCTTTTTTGAAATGAACCCTTCTTGAATGGCAATGGGGACATTGGTTTCAAGCGACCTGCCACTTAAAACAACTTTTCGATTCAGCCGTAAAGCAATTTCAAACATTTGTTCGATGCGACGAATATTGGTTGCAAACACAGAAAAAATAATTTTTTTCTTGGCGGTTTTACATATTTTTTCAATCTCATGCGCAATTTTGGTTTCAGACAGCGCCTTTCCCTCACGTTCCACATTGGTGCTATCAGACATGAGCAAAAGAACTCCTTTTTTGCCATACTCTTTAAATTTTTGAAGCGTAATACTTCGCCCATGATAGGGATGGTCATCGAGTTTAAAATCTGCGGTATGAATCATTGTTCCCATGGGGGTCTGAATCGCTATCCCCATGCCATCTACAATAGAATGGGTGACCTGTAAAAATTCAATTTTAAAACATCCTGCCTGGATCAATTCATGGGGTTGAACCACGTGGAGCTTTGTCTTCGACTTTCCATGTTCAGTCAGTTTATGTTTCAAAAGCGCCAATGTAAAACGACTGCCATAAATTTTTGTTTGAAGATGATTTAATAAAAAGGGGACTGCGCCAATATGATCTTCATGCCCATGGGTTAAAAGAAGGGCGCGTACTTTATGCTTTATTTTTTGAAGATAAGAAAAATCAGGAATGATCAGATCGACCCCTAAGTTTTTGCTTTCTGGAAACATGACCCCACAATCAATGATCAGCGCATCTTGCGCTGTCTCAATGACCATCATATTCATGCCAATTTGGCCTAAACCGCCCAGGGGTGTAATTTGTAACATTTTGTCTATCTTACTTACCTTGGGATCACCAATGTTTGTCCCGCGTAAATGAATTTTCCCAAACGATTTGCATCTCGAATCGATGCAACCGTCGCGCCATACCTACGGGCAATATAAGAAAGCGTATCGCCACTTCTTACCTTATGATACACAAACCGCCTTTGAGAATCGTGTTGGTACTTGGAGGGCATTTGATCAAAAGCTGCCAAGAAAGTTTGTTGTGTGCCGATTGGTAACTTAAGCCGATATCCTTTGGGAATTCTTTTCTTTCCTGCGTAGACATAATACGTCAGCCCCGGATTAAACCGCTTAATTAATTTTTTAGGAAGTTTTGCATAGTTTGTTAAGGCAGAAATACTGATATAGGCTGGCACCTCTACTTCTTCAAATTTCAAAGGCGCCTCAGGGGTGAGTGCCCCAAAATATTTTTCATATTCTACTTCTACGTCCAAGGCCGCTAAAAACTCTGCATAAAAATTCTTTGAAGCAAAGCCAAATGTGGGGCTACGGTATTTTTGAATAATCTCTATGATATCTTTGGAACCCACAGATTTGACAGCACGCATCATCCCTGCACCTCCATGGTTATATCCTGTCACAGCCAAGGGCCAACTTTGTAAAGCATTGTAATTTACTTTTAAAAGCTTGGCGGCGGCCCGAGTTGCCTCAATGGGATCGTTTCGTTCATCAACCGCCGTATTAATGCGTAAAAACCGCTGTCCTGTAGAACGCATAAATTGCCAAATCCCAGAAGCCCCCACCCGAGACATGGCTTTTAAGTTAAAAGAGGACTCTACAAAAGGAAGGCGTGTCAATTCCATGGGAAGCCCTTCTTCTTGAAATATCTTTTCCATCATGGGTAAATATCTACCCGCCCAAAGAATGCCTTGCTGGAACCGCTCTTTTTGTCCCAGCTGTGATCTTAGGCGATATTTTGCCCTTAAAAATTTATTTTCTTCTTCAACAGATGAAAATAAGTCATAAATTTTCTTTTCATCTTGCGTCATCGCAGCAGGTGTCAGTCTTTTTTTATGAACCGCATTTAAGAGCTCTCGAACTTCACGTTTATGAAACCCCAGCCGTCTGGCAATGAGTCTTTGTTTGGATCGCCAATTTATTTTTCTACTGTTAAGATCCGAAATGTCTACAATACGATAAATAACGTGCTCGTTAAGATCATGAATCACATATTGATCGACAGAATAGTGGTGGTAAACCAGCTTCCAAAACTCAACGGCCGGTTGAAGCCCCTGCGGCACTTGAAAGGTGATGCCTGGCTCATACCCTAAGGCAACCTTTTGAAGTGTAAAATTAGGATGCTCCAGAGGTGCAAACTCGGTCGTGGCCTCTTCTTCAATTTCTTGTTCTTCTTCAATTTCAAGTTTTTCTACCAAGGGCACTTTTTCAAGATAATCAATGGGATAGGGCAAAGGTAAAACATAAAAATATTGCGCTTGGATTGGGGTCGTCAATACCATTAAAACAAAAAGGAATTTTATCTTAATCCAAAACTGAGTCATTTTTTATGCCTCCAACTGACAAAGATACAGCAAAATTTCATTTTGAAGCGTTTCCATCATAACGTCTCTATTCTTTGTGTCATTCATAATCATTGAAAAAGCCAGGGTTTCTTGTTTTTGGGTTAATAAATACCCAGACAACGCAACCACCCCTTTTAAAGAACCTGTTTTTGCCCGAATGCGCCCTGCAGCAAGGGTTCCTTTCAGGCGGTCTTTCACCGTCCCATCCACCCCCATAATTCCCATTGAAGAAACATATTCTGGAAACAATTTAAATTCCCGATATCCGTATTTTAAAACTTCAACCAGCTGGGCAGCAGACATTTTGTTATCGTATGAAAGCCCCGAACCATTGACCAGGGTATACCCATTTTGAATACCCAGCCCCTTTAAAAACTCTCCCAAGATAGTTAACCCTTTATCGGTCGACCCCGGGGTTCCCTTTAGCTCGGCTGCCATGGTCTTTAAAATCTGTTCTGCAATGAAATTATTAGAGATTTTGTTTAAATCGCTCACCAAAATTCGTAAAGGACGGGATTCATAGGTTAAAATCTCTTTGACTGTCAAAGGCGTTGCTTCAAACCGATTTTTCCCCAAAACAGAAATTCCCTGTTCTTTAAAAAACCGCCGAAACATCGAAGCAGCATAATAGAGCGGATGTGAAATATTTCGATAATAGCGCTTTTCAGGGGCACCCAGAGGAATTTTACCTTTCACCAAAATAACATCATGGGTCTTTTTCGGTAAGCGAATCACTAGAATCTCTTTTTTCCCACCCGCCGTCGTTTTGCTTTGATTGATGACACGAATATAGTCATGGGTTGGATCCACAATCACTTTTGCAGGCTCACCTACTTGATTGCCTGGCTGAACATAAATGGCTGTTGTATTGAAATTAATCGATAAAGCACCTAAAGGCGCATCATAGGCCCTTTGCCCCCCATGGCTCCCATTTCGAACTGTTCTTTTATCATCGAAAAAAGATTCATCTAAAATAAGAGCCCCTTGAACTTTTTGAAACCCCAGACGCTTTAAGTCATTGGTTAAAAACCAAAGCTGTTCTGAAACAAGCTTTGGGTCTCCAAAACCTTTGATATACAAATTCCCTTTTAAGGTATCTCCTTCAATTTTCCCATCGGTATAGAGTTTCGTTTTAAACTTATAATCTGCCCCCAGGTATTTCAGCGCAGCCAAAGTTGTTACCAATTTTAAATTGGAGGCGGGCTTTAAAATTTTATGTTCCTCTTTTGAAAATACAGGTGCATCCTTTTTCAAGGAATACACATGAATACTCATTTCCATGCCCTGATATGCTTTATTTTGAAGAAGACTCGTAATTTTTTGGTTTACAGCATCCCGCTCAATCCCGAAAGCTTGAGATCCCCCCATAAAAAGTGCTAATGTCAAAGTCACTATGAAACGACGCCTATTCATTTTATTCCTCTCTCTTATATCTTTCGGTTGTTTTCATCAGAAATTAACCCCTCTGGATACTTTGGTGGTTGGCATTTCTTCGAAACCTTCCAATTTAGATCCTCGGTTTGCCCTGGATGCACCTTCTCAACGAATTTGCCAGCTTCTTTTTGATGGTTTAATCCTCTTAGATAACCATCTCAGAATTTCCCCCCATTTGGCAACTAAATGGGACATTAAAAATGACAAGTTGTATCGATTCTATCTGAGAAAAGACGCCAAGTTTCCAGATGGCACCCCGATCACAGCCCAAGACCTGGCAACGACCCTCAATCAAATCTTAGATCCCAACTTTGGCTCACCGCTCAA